>JAKITI010000031.1 GCA_021648145.1 Gammaproteobacteria bacterium | reverse complement strand
AGGTATTTATCATTGACATCACCGATGTCGTGATCAATACTCTCAGCAGGGGCTTCTTTTTGGCTAAAATTCTTGCTTCGTCTGCTTCAAGAACTTCTATATCACACCCAGTTACTCTCTCTTTACCTCGCTTTGCATGCTTTTCGAGACTTTACTCTTTCCAATAACGCCTGTTAACGTTATCCTAGCGGGCATCATTAAGCCAAAATTAGGAGTCAAAAAATGGCTGATCGTACGGCTAAAATTAAACGCGATACTCTAGAAACCCAGATTGAAGTTTCAATTAATTTAGATGGTAAAGGGAAGTCGAATCTGAATACCGGTGTGCCTTTTTTTGATCATATGCTGGATCAAATTGCTCGTCATGGAGTGATTGATATTGACATTAAAGCTAATGGTGATTTGGAAATTGATGCACATCATACAGTGGAAGATGTAGGGATTGCGTTGGGGCAGGCTTTTTCTGAAGCCTTGTCAAATAAAAAAGGTATTTATCGCTATGGCCACTCTTATATTGTTCTAGATGAAGCGTTATCTCGGGTCGTGATTGATTTTTCTGGACGACCTGGTTTGCAATATCATGTGGACTATCCTCGTGCAAATTGTGGCCAGTTTGAACTTGATTTGTTACAAGAGTTTTTCTCTGGTTTTGTCAATCATGCGTGTGCCACACTGCATATTGATAATTTAAGAGGCCAAAATTCTCACCATATTGCAGAAACTATTTTTAAAGCATTTGGCAAAGCACTGCGCATGGCTGTTGAGCATGATTCACGTATGCAAGGTGTATTGCCTTCAACAAAAGGTTTGTTGTAAATGAAAAAAATAGTTGCCGTTATTGACTATGGAATGGGTAATCTTCGTTCGGTATCAAAAGCATTGGAACACGTAACGACAGACACTGCTGTGGTTGTTACGAGTGATTTTCAAGTGATTAAAAGTGCCAGTCATATAGTCTTGCCTGGTGTCGGCGCACTACGCGATTGTATGTCTGAAATTAAGCGTCTGGATTTGATTGATTTGCTAGGCGAGTGCGCTAAAAATAAGCCATTTTTAGGGATTTGTTTGGGTATGCATGCCCTGCTTGATCATAGCGAAGAAAATGCGGGTATTGATGGTTTGGGTATTTTGCCAGGTAATGTTTTGCACTTTGAAGATAGAATTAAGCCATCAGGCAGTGATCGATTAAAAATTCCACATATGGGCTGGAATGAAGTAAAGCAATCTAGAGCGCATCCGTTATGGAGTGGGATTGCGGATAATAGTCGTTTCTACTTTGTACACAGTTATTATGTGAAACCTGAAACATCAGAGTTGATGGCTGGGGCGACCGACTATGGACTTGAGTTTGCGTCATGCATTGCTCGGGATAATATTTTTGCAGCTCAGTTTCACCCTGAAAAGAGCCAGCAGGCTGGTTTGATACTGTTGAGTAATTTTTTGCAGTGGGATGGTTCGTAGGAGCATTCGCTACTTTTTGAAGGATATTTGTTTATGTTGTTAATACCCGCCATAGATTTAAAAGATGGAAAGTGTGTTCGTTTGCGCCAGGGCATTATGGAAGATGATACGGTTTTCTCTGATGATCCTTTGGCGATGGCGGATCAGTGGGTTGAAGCGGGTGCGCGTCGTCTGCATCTGGTTGATCTGGATGGAGCCTTTGCAGGTAAACCCGTCAATGGCGATGTGATTAAGCGAATTGCACGTAAATATCCTGATGTTCCGATTCAAATCGGTGGAGGAATCCGTGATGTGGAAACCATTCAGGCTTATATTGATGTTGGTGTTCAGTACGTCATTATCGGAACAAAAGCGGTGAATGAACCTGAATTTATTGCTGAAGTTTGTAAAAAATTTCCAGGGCACATTATTGTCGGATTAGATGCTAAAAATGGCAAAGTGGCCACGGATGGTTGGGCTAAAGTTTCTGAACACGGTTTGATTGATATGGCTAAACGCTTTGAAAAGGATGGCGTGGAAGCAATTATTTACACGGATATTAACCGTGACGGCATGATGGAAGGGGTGAATGTAGAATCCACGGTTGAACTGGCTCAGGCAATTAATATTCCTATCGTGGCTTCAGGTGGTATTGTCAATCTGGATGATATTCGTGCGCTATGCGGTGTGGCGGATCAAGGCATTATGGGTGCGATCACCGGACGAGCCATTTATGAAGGTACTCTGGATTTTGCTGAAGGGCAAAAATTGTCAGATCAGTTGCTGAAAGGTTAATTATTATGGGGCTGGCTAAACGTATTATTCCTTGTTTGGATGTCGATGATGGACGCGTTGTTAAAGGCGTACAATTTGTTGGAATCCGTGATGCAGGTGATCCCGTTGAGATTGCCGAGCGCTATGATAAACAAGGGGCGGATGAATTGGTGTTTCTTGATATTACCGCCAGTCATGAAAATCGTGACACCATGCTGCATATCGTGGAAGAGGTGGCAGGTAAAGTCTTTATTCCTCTGACAGTCGGTGGTGGAATTCGTACTCTGGAAGATATTCGTAACGCACTGAATGCTGGTGCAGATAAAGTAGGGATTAATTCAGCGGCGGTCTATCGGCCTGAGTTCGTCAAAGAAGCGGCAGAGAAGTTTGGTTCACAATGTATTGTTGTTGCCATTGATGCTAAAAAGGTCAGTCAAGAAGGCGAGGCCTTGCGTTGGGAAATTTTCACTCATGGAGGTCGTAAACCGACAGGGCTGGATGCCATTGAATGGGCCGTCAAAATGGCGGACTATGGTGCGGGAGAAATCTTGCTGACCTGTATGGATCGTGATGGCACGCGTGATGGTTTTGATATTGCTCTGACGCGAGCTGTGTCTGAAGCAGTTCCTGTGCCGGTGATTGCTTCTGGGGGCGTAGGTACGTTGGCGCATTTAGCTGAAGGTGTGACTGAAGCTAAAGCCGATGCTGTGTTGGCAGCCAGTATTTTTCATTATGGCGAATATACAGTTGAAGAAGCTAAACAGCATATGGCAGCGAAGGGTATTGAGGTTCGTTTGTGATGTCTGAGTTCGGCAGTGAACAGTGGCTTGATGATATAAAGTGGACAGATGATGGCTTGGTTCCGGCTATTGCTCAGGATGAAAAAACTGGTCAAGTTCTAATGTTTGCCTGGATGAACCGAGACTCTTTGGCGCTGACGGTGAAAGAAAACTATGCAGTATACTGGTCTCGTTCACGAAAAAAACTATGGCGAAAAGGCGAGAGTTCAGGGCATCAACAAAAGGTTAAGTCTATTCGAATTGACTGTGACCGAGATGTTATTTTGATAACGGTTGAACAAGTCGGTGGCATTGCTTGTCACACTGGACGCATGAGCTGCTTTTATCAGCAGTTAGAGAACAACCAATGGGTGGCTGTTGAACCACCAATTAAAGACCCAAAAGAGATTTATGGATAGTTTGATGATAAAAGTCGGTGTTGTAGGTGGAACGGGTTATACCGGTGTTGAGTTGTTGCGGCTGTTGGCGGGGCACTCACAGGTTGAATTACGAGTGATCACTTCTCGTTCAGAAGCAGGTTTACCTGTGGCAACGATGTTTCCTAATCTACGTGGTCATGTTGATCTGGCATTTAGTGTGCCGGACTTACCGGCTTTAAAAGAGTGTGATTTGGTATTTTTTGCAACACCGAATGGCACGGCGATGACGATGGTGCCTGAATTGCTGGCAGCCGATGTCCGAGTGGTCGACCTGGCAGCAGACTTCCGAATTCGTGATGTTGATGTTTGGCAGCACTGGTATGGAATGAAGCACGCATGTCCAGACCTGATCAATAAAGCCGTTTATGGCTTGCCTGAAGTGAATCGCGAAGAGATTAAAGAGGCATCCTTGATTGCCAACCCGGGTTGTTACCCAACGGCAACACAGCTTGGTTTTTTGCCACTCGTGGAGCAGGGTTTGGTTGATTGCAGTTCACTGATTGCGGATGTGAAGTCAGGAGTGAGTGGTGCAGGTCGTGGCGCGAGTGTAGCAGGGCTGCTATGTGAAACCAGTGAGAGCATGAAAGCGTATGCTATTGCAGGGCACCGTCATCAGCCTGAAATTGTTCAAGGTTTGAGTTTGGCGACTGATCAATCGGTGAGTCTGACTTTTGTGCCTCATCTGACTCCTATGCTACGTGGTATTCAAACGACTTTATATGGAACATTGAATGATACGAGTGTTGACTTGCAAACACTCTTTGAAAACCGTTATGCGGGCGAACCTTTTGTTGATGTGATGCCCGCAGGTTCATTGCCTGAAACACGCAGTGTAAAAGGAGCAAATACATGTCGGATTGCGGTGCATCGTCCTTTAGATGGAAGCAGGGTAGTGATCTTAGCTGTTATTGATAACCTAGTTAAGGGGGCGGCTGGTCAGGCTGTGCAAAATATGAATATTATGTTCGATCTAGATGAGCGAGCAGGTTTGAATGGCATTGCATTATTGCCATAAATAATTGATTTAAGAATTTGGAGTGTAGTGTTATGAGTGCAGTTGAAACTGAAGAGTCTTTGATTATTTTTACTGATAGTGCCGTAGCTAAAGTGGCGGAGTTGATCACGGAAGAAGATAATGAGGCACTGAAATTGCGTGTATTTATTAGTGGTGGTGGTTGCTCGGGCTTCCAGTACGGGTTTACTTTTGATGATGAAGTTAATGATGATGATACTATTGTTGAAAAAGGTGGGGTAACCTTGTTGATAGATGCGATGAGCTATCAGTACTTGGTTGGAGCTGAAATTGATTACACTGAAGGGCTTGAAGGTGCTCGATTTGTGATTAATAATCCAAATGCACAAACAACCTGTGGTTGCGGCTCCTCTTTTTCTGTCTAACCTAAATTACGAAGTGCTTTTATAGAAATGGGGGCTTGGCTCCCATTTTTTGTTAATATGGTGTTTTTATTTTGCTAGTTTTCTTCAGGGTGTTTTTTTGATGACAACGTATGTGCCCGGTCTGGAAGGTATTCCAGCGACTCGCTCGAGTGTATCTTTTATTGATGGTGAAAAAGGAATTTTAGCATACCGAGGTTATCCTATTGCTGTTTTAGCAAAAAATAGCTCATTTGAAGAGACCTCATGGCTACTTTTGGAAGGGCGCTTACCATTAAAACATGAGCTGACGGAGTTTTCTGACCATCTGCGCGAGCACCGTCACCTTGAACCTCCTATTCTAAAAATGATTGAAAGTCTGCCACTAGCAGGCCATCCGATGAAAATGCTGCAAACAGCGGTTGCCGGGTTGGGTATGTTTTATGATGAGCACGGCGCGCCTTCGAGCGTTGTTGGTTCGAATGGTGGAGAGTCACTTAAAATTTTAGCATGCATGCCAACCATGGTTGCGGCATGGGAGTCCATTCGTCATGGGCGCAAGCCTATTGCGCCGCATGCAAAGTACTCTTTTGCGGAAAATTTTTTGTATATGTTTACAGGGCAGGAGCCTGACCCAGTATTAGCTAAAATATTTGATACATGTTTAATACTTCATGCAGAGCATACAATTAACGCATCTACATTTGCTGCATTGGTGACAGGGTCAACATTGGCCAGTTCTGATAGTGTGATATCAGCGGCTATTGGTACTCTTTCAGGGCCACTGCATGGTGGTGCAAATCAAAATGTCTTGGAAATGTTGCATGAAATAGGTTCCCCTGAAAAAGTAAAACCTTGGTTAGATAATAAGCTGGCAAACAAAAAAATAATTTGGGGCTTTGGGCATCGTGAATATAATGTGAAAGATCCAAGAGCAACGATTCTTCAAGGCTTGGTTGAAAAGCTGACTCAGAGTAAAGGAAGAGAGGTCGGCCCTCTATTTGAAACGGCGATGGCGCTGGAAGTGGCGGTTGAAGAGCGCTTGGCAGAGAAAGGTGTTTATGCGAACGTTGATTTTTACTCTGGCATTCTTTATGCGGAAATGGGTTTCCCTGTTGATCAGTTCACCTCAATATTTTCTGTTTCCCGTACGGCAGGATGGTTAGCCCATTGGGCTGAGCAGTGTGCAAATAATCGAATTTTTCGGCCGACCCAAGTGTATGTTGGGGAGTCTGAGCGCCAATATATTTCACTAGAGAAGCGAAAATAATCGGTGCTTTATGAAGGAGAGTAGACCCCCCCCAAAACCGCAGGATGCCGAGCGCCTGTAACGGCTGGGATGTTTCCTGGTTTTTCATCAAGTCTTTGCCTGGCTAGCCAGGCAAATGCAATGGCTTCCATCCAGTCAGGGCTAATGTTTAGAGTTTCACTGGACTGAACGGTGCATTTAATGTGGTGACGTAACCGGGAATATAATGTTTTATTGTGAATGCCACCTCCACACAGCAATACTCTATCTGGCGCGAAAGATGTGAGTGCTTCTGCGATACTGATTGTGGTTAGTTCGCAAAGTGTTGCCTGGATATTTTCTTCGGGAATAGTGTCAGGTTGTGCGCCCAGGTGATGTTCTAACCACTGAATATTGAAATATTCTCGCCCCGTACTTTTGGGTGGAAGGCACTTAAAATATGGGTCTGAGATCATTGCGCTCAAAAGTTTTTTGTGGATTTGGCCGCTAGCAGCCCATTGGCCATCTTTGTCGATCAACTTTCCCTTCCGCTGATAAATCCAGCTGTCCATAAGAACATTGCCAGGGCCTGTATCAAAACCCGTTACATTTTGATCTGCTTTGGAAGGAAGAATGGTCACATTTGCCATGCCACCAATATTGATAATGGCTCTATTTTCTTTATAGCTACGAAAAACTGCATTATGGAATGCAGGAACAAGAGGGGCTCCTTGACCACCGGCAGCAATGTCATGTCGTCGAAAGTCCGCAACGGTTAAGAGACCTGTTTTTTCTGCAATGATGTTGGGGTCTGCTATTTGCAGCGTGTATGGTGTTTTATTTTCAGGGTGATGGCGCACTGTTTGCCCGTGAGAGCCAATAGCACGAATATCTTTAGTGCTTATTTTTGCTAGGTCAATCACCTTTTTTGCAGCAATAGAAAATAACAAACCAAGTTCGACATCTAATTCAGCCATCTCCCCCACTTCGCCATGAGAACATAACGCAAGTAGTCGTTCTCTTAATTGGGGAGAAAACTCTGTATTTGTGTGTGAAATTAATGTTGGGGTGGCGTTTGAAAAGTCGACTAATACAGCATCAATACCATCCATGCTGGTGCCTGACATTAAGCCAATGAATAGATTGGATTTGGGCATATTCTATTGCAGAAGTGCGATTTTAGTGTCTTTGTAGCGTTCAACCATAGCAAGTATTTGTTCGGCGTGTTTTTTGAAATCAGATTTGTATTTTGAATTAATTGGAGCTGCATTAGGCAGTTTAACCTTTAATGGGTTGCGGTGAACACCACCAACACGGAATTCATAATGCAAGTGTGGCCCAGTTGCTAGGCCTGAGCTTCCAACGTAGCCAATTACTTGCCCCTGTCTGACGCGTTTGCCATTGCGCATTCCTTTTGCAAAGCGAGACATGTGTGCATAGAGTGTGCTGTATTTTTGACCGTGTTGTAGAATAATTGTATTTCCATACCCCCCCTTTGTACCTTTGAATGTAATTTTTCCATTGCTTGTGGCTTTGATAGGTGTGCCTTTTGAAGCGGCATAATCAACACCTTTATGAGCGCGTATACGGTTAAGTACTGGATGTTTTCTTTTAAGGTTAAAGCGAGAGCTTATGCGGGCGAAATCGACAGGGGTGCGCAAAAATTCTTTACGCATGCTGTACCCTTTTGGATTGTAGTAGTCGACATGGCCGTTATTGTCTTTGTAACGAATAGCCTGAAATGTTTTGTTGCGATTAGTAAATTCTGCAGCCAATACTGCCCCATCTCGTATCTTTTTTCCATCACGATAAAGTTCTTCATATAAGACAGAGAAACTATCACCTTCTCGAATATCCAGTGCAAAATCAATATCCCAACCAAAAACTTCGGAAAGCTCCATAACAATGTTGTCTGAAAGATTTACGTCCATCGCAGCAAGAAATAGCGAGTTCTTAATGGTATTGCTGCGAAAACTGGTTTGAACGTCTAGGGGGTTGTGAAGCGTTTTGGCTGTAAATCTATTGTCTTCTAGTCGAACAACCAGAGTATCCGCTTTGTTGATTTCATAACGTAACTCTTTAAGCTGTTTCTCTTGGTCAAACTCCAGTATGAGTTTGTCTCCAGGTTGGATACGTTTCAGTGCGGATGTTTTTGTGCCAAGTGCCATGATGTTATGAAGATAAAGTGCGCTGATATTGTGAGCATCAAAAACCTTGGAAACAGTATCACCACTTTTTATTGTGATATTTTTTATGTCTCTGCTGGGTTTTGGTGTTTCAGTTTTTGTGTGAGGTGCTGTGGTCTCTAAGGGTAGTGAAAGTGAGGGGGTGACATCACTTTCTATGGAGGAAAGCTCCATTTTTTTTGTTGCTTTAGCACTGTCCGTTGCAAAACTAAAAAAAATAATTACGCCTAGTACGCAAGCACACAGCAGGGTGATGAGGCGAGGCATTTGTTTGCCGTGTTTAGGTGAGCGTGTAAGCGGTAATGCGCTGTGGTCACGAATAGTAATTGGTTTGGGCGTCACTTTTCTTTCTCATGGATGATGGCACTTAACTAAACATAGCCTGATTGGAGGTGTCAGGTCAATAGTTTGAATTTCATTTTGCGAACAAAGACCATGGTATTATCGGCATGTTATCGGAGAACTTTAGGAAACATAAATGGGATCAACGACAAATGCTCTGTTAGAAATTCAGCGCGGAGCTGAAGAAATCTTATTGTTAGATGCTTTAAAAGAAAAGCTTTCAAGAGGTAAGCCTTTAAGAATTAAAGCAGGGTTTGATCCAACTGCACCTGATTTACACTTGGGGCATACCGTACTGTTGAATAAATTACGTCAGTTTCAAGAGTTAGGGCATGAGGCGCTATTTTTGATTGGTGACTTTACCGGCATGATCGGCGATCCAACAGGAAAAAATGTGACACGTAAACCACTAACTCGTGATGAAGTAGTCGCTAACGCGCATACTTACGAAGAGCAAATTTATAAAATCCTTGATCCTGAAAAAACAGTTGTGATGTTTAACTCTGAATGGATGGGAGAGATGAGTGCGGCGGATCTGATTCAATTGGCATCAAAGCAAACAGTTGCACGGATGTTGGAGCGGGATGATTTTAAAAAGCGTTATGCAAATAACCAACCTATCGCCATTCATGAGTTTATCTATCCATTGGTGCAGGGATATGATTCTGTCGCAATGCAGGCAGACGTAGAATTGGGTGGGACAGATCAAAAATTTAACCTGTTGGTCGGACGTGAACTGCAGCGCCAATATGGACAAGAGCAGCAAGTTGTATTGACAATGCCTTTGTTGGAAGGGCTGGATGGTGTGCAAAAGATGTCCAAATCGCTGGGCAATTATATAGGAATTACCGATGCACCCGATGAGATGTTTGGTAAAATAATGTCAATTTCTGATAGCTTGATGTGGCGCTATTTTGAGCTGCTGAGCTTTCGGTCTATTGGTGAGATTGAGTGCTTTAGAGTTGATGTTCAGGGTGGAAAAAACCCGCGTGATATTAAGTTTATTTTAGCCAAAGAGATTGTAGCGCGCTTCCATAGCGCTAAAGCTGCGGACTCTTCACAGGAAAATTTTGTGGCACGTTTTCAGAAAGGGGCTATTCCAGATGAGGTTCCTGAAGTTATTGTTGATGGGAAAGGTAAGTCACTTTTGATTGCAAATATACTGAAGAATGCAGCACTTGTCTCAAGCACCTCGGAGGCTATGCGTATGATTAAGCAGGGAGCGGTGCGTATTGGCGGTGAGCGTGTAGAAAATCAAAAGCTGGAGGTTTTTCAAGGGACATCTCATATTTACCAGGTCGGAAAGAGGCGTTTTGCCAGAATTACTATAAAATAAAAGCAAGAAAGCAGTTGACGAAAGTGTGAGGTGGTGTAGAATGCGCATCTCTTTTAGGACAAGGCTATTTGTTTAGTTGGTTTGAATATTGTTCTGGCTCTTTAAAATTTTGAAGCAAGATAAAGTAATTTGTGTGGGTA
>JAKITI010000030.1 GCA_021648145.1 Gammaproteobacteria bacterium | reverse complement strand
TCGTAAATTTGGTCACTAGAAAAGCCTTTGGTTTTAGGGAGCATGAAACGCTTAAAATAGCGCTATTTCACACGATGGGGAAGCTTCCTGACCCAAAATCAACCCACAGTTTTTTCTGAAGACCCGTATTTAACACCCATATTATAGCCATACGATAATAGAGAAAACTCATAATGCTCATTCTTTCTAAATTTAAAGGCTGGATAATGCATAAATCCAGATCTAATAAATTAGATCATTTCTATGGGCTATGCGGTGACGAATGCGCTGTGCTTGATGTGGGAGTATCAAATAATGAGCACAACAAGCAAGTTAACTTATTTCTAAATCAATTCAGATTTGATTCAGAATATTATACCGGTCTAGCAGTAGAACCACTGAAAAAAATTTCCAGAAAACATCCCAATAAGAAATTCATTGAATATCCAGGAGGAATATTTCCTTTTAATAATAAAAAATTTGAATGGGTATTTTCGAATGCAGTTATTGAGCATGTTGGAAATCAGGAGGCGCAATTATTGTTTATCAATGAAATGCTACGAGTCGGGAAACATGTTTTCTTTACAACGCCAAATAAATATTTCCCGGTAGAAAGCCATACAAATGCATTATTTGTGCATTGGAATTCAGAATATTTTTACAAATGGTGCAGAAAACACAGGCCGTCTTGGAATAAAGAAAATTTGTTATTACTGAGTTATGATGATCTACAAAACTTAATGAAAAAATCAAATGCTAAGGAATATTTAATTCAAAGGAATAAATTTTTTGGTATGTCGATGACGTTTACTGTTGTTTGTTTTGAATAAAGCCCCCATCACCATAGCTTTACTTTTTTCAAACCTGAATACCGAGCACTTTTCATCCGAAATAAATATAAAGATTGATTCAATGAGCAACGATGAGAACTAAAAAAAACAAATTACGAAGCATATTATTTATCACGCAGGGCGGCATTAATACTGCCAGCTCAAGATTCCGCGTTTTTTCATTTATCGATAAATTCCATGAAAATAACGTTAAAACAAAAATACTGGCATTGCCGACCGGCGGACACCCATTTAGCCGCATTCTGTTTTTATTAGGTGTTTTTATAAATGCGCCGAAATACCAAACAATATTTATCCAGAAAGTGTTATTACCAATTTGGGCCTTAAAATTATTACATTCTATCAATAATCGTATTGTTTACGACTGGGACGATGCCTTATTTTCACCGCCGCCCTCAAATATATTGACTGCAAAAAAAATCAAGAATAATAAATCTAAACTAGATTATATTTTATCTAATTGTGTTTTAGCTATATGTGGGAACAGGTATATTGAGAAATATGCAAAGCAGTTTTCTCAAAAAACTGCGGTAATACCTACTTCTGTAGATGATAAACAATTGAAGAAAGTTAAGGAGAACGCTGACAGCTCAATCAATATCGGTTGGATAGGAAGAAGCGAGAATCTAATTTATCTTAACGATCTACGTGACATTTTTGTCAAGCTAGAGAAAAAATACGGGAAAGAGATCCGTTTCAAGATCGTCTGCGATCAGACATTAATATTGGATGGAGTGCATAATATTGATAACATTAAGTGGCGTTTAGGAAACGAACTTTCAGATATCAGGAGCTTCGATATTGGAATAATGCCACTTTCAGACAACGAGTGGACACGCGGCAAGTGTGCATTCAAATTGCTCCAATATATGGCCGCTGGAGTTCCCTGCATTGGGTCACCGGTAGGAGCAAACAATGAAGTCATTTCACACAACCAAAATGGAATCTTAGCAGAAAGCACAAACGACTGGTTACAGGGTTTAGAAGAACTTATTGAGTACCCTGAAAAACGCAAGCTCTTCGCGAAGAATGCAAAAGAAACCATAAAGAACAGGTATTCAATAAACGTTGTATTTCATAAATTATTTGTTGCTCTTGATCGGAACTAAATACTGCTGTCGCTCACCATTATTTCCAATGGTTATTATAGCAAGCGCTATAAGCACCCAAAATAAGAAACTAACTTGAAAATATGAGAAGCTATCGAGGAAAAAACTCATGCCAAGATAATTAATTATACTTAATAAAATTACAGTATAAAGCGACTTTATTTTTAGATTCGTTTCACTCCTCCTTGCCTTCCAGATTATCCTTATAATACCTATAACCATAAATAAGTACGCGGAAAATCCGAGCAAACCAGTCTCGACAAGAACTTTGATATAGTAGTTCTCATGGTGCTCAAAATATATTTTTTCGCCAAAATAAACGCCCTCCACCTCACTCCCAAAATTTCCGGGACCAACCCCTAAAAAAGGCGAGGCCTTAAGTGTTTCGAATCCTGCCATCAACATCTCCATTCTATAGACAGTACTTTTATTTACCTGACGTTCTTCCTGAAGAAGAATTGATTTAGTAATAGTCTCTATATTTTCCGAAACACCAAGGCCACTCCACTCTCCAATTACCAATACCATTAAGACAACAAGACCAGAAAACGTTAAATACAGATATTTTGATTTCAACAGAATCACAGCAGACAAGAAAAGAAAAAACCAAGCCGAACGAACAAATGTTAGGAACAGAATACTCATAACAAGCCAAATAAATATCCCATAAACTACTTTCCCAACGACTGAAAAACTATTTTTATAAAAATACACCACTATTGGGAGTGTCATCAGAAGATAGGTAGATAATGTAACAGGATTATCTAAAGTCGACTGAACTCGCATAAATCCTGCCCTTTCCTTAGTCTGGATAAAGCCTTCCGCTATCTCCCGCCTACCAGGCAATTCAACTAGACTAAAAACACTTACACCAATCAAAAACTCCAGCACTCCGATAAGAACCACAATTACTGACGACATGACCCATACCTTCAGTATAATGTCGACTGTATTCCGACAACAGAATACTGAATAAAAACAATAAAATACCAATACGCCAATAAGCACACTCTCTGACAAGAAATATTTAAGGCTGACTTTGATATCGTGAGAAAATAGTGCCGAAATGAGGGTAATACAAAGGTAGAGCATCACTAGCATTGTTACCTGAAATATAGGGGAACTAAATCTTGGCCTGAGTCCTACAGCACTCCCTAAAGTCAAAAATAAGCCCCATAGAAGCCATGCAGAAAGTAGCAATACTGTAGCAATACGTAGCACGCTAAAAAATGGTGCCCCCCCCCCAGAAGAAACCTCTAACCCAATATACCTTGGCACAATAGGTAAAATAAATAGATATAATAATGCCAATATTTTAAGCCAATGATTATTTACATATTGCAATCTAAATAACCCCTCTCAGGACATTCATTAGACTTTGATAATGCGTATCCTGTGAATAAGTAGCCAACTTACGCGTCACTTCTTTTCTCATCTGCATTCTTCTATTACCATCAGAAACCAAAATCCTTAGCTTTTCTGACAAATCATTAATATTTTCATTTTTGAATAGCAACCCTGTCGAACCATTTTCAACGACTTCCGGTAAACTACCAATATCACTAGTAATAACCAGCTTAGAAAGCCTATATGATTCCAATATAGTATTTGGCAGGTTCTCATACCATCTTGACGGTACTACGGTGAATAAACACCCCTTGATAAGAGGCTCAAGTTTTTCCGTAGGCAAAAAGTCATACGTAGTAATATGACCACCTAATTTTATTAATATCTCTGCATCGACTCCCTTTATATCCGATAGTTTTCCACCCACTAACATCAACCGTATACCAGCATCGTATAATTTGCTTCTGTAGTATGCATTGATCAGTATATCTACGCCTTTCTCATGCGAAAAGCGGCCAAAGTAGAGAATATAATTACCCTCTAGATTGTCCAGCGTCTCCTCACCAAGGGAATTTACAAATGTCCTAATTACACTTACTCGATCAGCATTTACACCATCTTGGATCAATTTTTTTTTCATGAAATCTGTAGTGCATACAAATTTGTCCACATCATCATATATTTTAAGAATATTTTTGTGGAAATACAGCGCTGATGCCTTTAGCAGGCTACCAATACGAGAATCCTTTATACACTTGTTTTTCACACATGAAAGCAATGATTTTTGGTGACACTCTTCACATATCACACCATTCCTCAAAAAATGCGCTTGTGGACATAACAGAAAAAAATCAGATAATCGCATAACGACACGAACACCATGACTCTTGCAGGAATTGATCACACTCGGTGATAATTTGTTGTAGTGATGCAATATGTACGCCACATCTGGCTGTTCATTTTCAATTAGCTTCGACAACTTATTTCGTACATGAAATGAATAAAATAACCTTGCAACTGTGTCTATTGCATAACGAATACTTTTCTTACCCTCATGAAAGTAGTGGACATCTTGCCCCCCTATAGGATCGACAAAATACTTTTCATACTCGCTTTTTTCATTCCTATCACTCTTTATGGAAAATGATATGACTTGATGCCCATTCTCTTCTAGTAGGTTTTTCACATTAAATAAATAGCGCTCAGGCCCTCCTGATACAAAATAGCGATAGTTAATTAATAGAATCTTCACACTTAATTATCCCCGTCATGGCTTCACAACTATGTTATTATTTCTTAACAGCAAGTGCGATAAGCTCTTCACCAATTTCCTTTTGGAAGGGCCTTACGCTTAAAATATATTCAGCTATAAAAAATATTTTTGATGATATTTTATAATATTTCCCATGTGCATCATTGGGGTTTTCTCCCATAAACCTATGCCTGTGTCTAATGGCCATACTTCGCGCATAAATGGAAGCCGCACTCCCATGGTATGTCCGAACAACTTCAACATCAAACCCTGCTTTTAGCAATAAATTTTTGATATTTTTTGGCGAATAAAGAAACAAGTGTCTAGGTGTCTCCAAACCCCGCCAATCATTTTTAAACAATTTATGCCCTAAACTTTCTGTATTTGGGGTTGCCAAAATAATACGTCCACCTTTCTTAAGTAGTCTATGGATTAGCTCAAGCGTCCCAAGCGGATCACATAAATGCTCAACAACATGACTTAGTGTCACAACATCAAAATAACCATGAGGAAGCTTTATAGTTTCAATAGATCCTGCTTCTATATCTAAGCCATATCTCTTTCTTCCAACTTTTGCGGCATTCGGGTCTGGCTCTACTCCTTGCACTTCCCAACCAAGATCTCTCATAACCACAAGAAACTCACCATTTCCACATCCAAAATCAAGCAAGCGCCCAATTTTGGCTCCGTCTTGCCACATAATACTGCGCCCAACACGATCACGTATAAATTGACTTTTTGCCAACAAAGAACCAGCTAACGACACCATACCCTTCACACTACTATAGCCATAAGCACTGGCGAGTATGCTATTTTTCAATTGGTAACGAAATCCTCGAATCTGTTCATCAGTCTCTTCAGTATTCGTACTGTGAGTATAATACGACTCGTAAAGTTTACTGACCTCCTCTGCTGCCGGCATGGGATCATTCCAGAAGAGCCCACAGTCCACGTTTAAACATTTCCTTACACTCCAGTACCCCGGCGTGCCAAATAGATAGTCCTTAAGAGACTCATAGACTAGCTTGCCTTTTTCGCCACACAAATAACAATTAGGGCATTTATGGGATAGGATTTTATTAACCTTACCTGGTATCACCTTCATTCTATTTTTCACCTCTAACCCATTTTCCTGAGGAGTACTGTCTTCTTAACAAAATCCCGCTCATGATCGCACAACAGGAACTTCCAACTCCAAAAAGAAAATGCAAATAATACCCCTATTAGAAATACAGACTTTAGCAGTAAATCTGAAATAACCACAGGAACTAATAGAACAGCCAATGCATAGATAGCATTGAGAGCATTTTTTCTAATAAACGGCATTGATTCCACCAATAACTTAGCTGTCACGAGGTTAAAAATCACGGTGTCAGCAACAATTCGAATTGTCCAGGCAGCCGCCGCTCCTTCTATTCCATATAGCCCTAACAACCACCATAACAAAATCAAATATAACGGTAATTCTAACAAATGAGTTATAGCAATAATATCTGGGCGACCAGCTCCTTGAATTAAGGCAAAAGGTACTCGGGCCAGACTATTAATAAAAACACCTATGGCTAGCCACTGAAGAATGGCAAAGCCATTAATAGCAAACTCTAAACCCAACCAAAGCTCCAGGCCTTCATATGCAAAAGTGATAACTACAAGAATTACCGGAAACATGACGATAAAAATATATTTTGTTCCACGATCAAATAGATTTGCCGCAGTAACTTTATCGTTTACAAAGGTGGATGAAAATGCAGGGAAAAGTACACTAACTAGAGCTATGGGAATCATCCATAGCTTTGTGACAACTTCATATGGTGTTGTATAGTAAGCAACTGCCGCCATGGAAACAATCGCACCGATAAGAAATCTATCCATATAAACCATAATCGGCCCGATGGTATTACTCACTGTCATCCAGCCACCAAAACTCATGAGGGGGACAATTAAATGTCTTTTTATCACGATACCATTTCGTAGTGCTGGTACCACATAAAAACACAGGCCAAAATGAGCTACTAGCGCGATAACTCGACCTACCACTAATACCGAAACTATGTGGTAAAGGCTCTCAGAAAATTCCAGCACTATTAGTGGGCCTAAGAAAGTCCACAATCCCAGAGGAATACGAACTGCATTCACCAACCCAAATCGCTGATAGGCTTCAAGTATTCCCCTTAGGCCAGTTGTCCCAATGACCAATGGAATGGACAATGCTAGAAGATAGAATGCATAAAGAGTTTCCTCCCGTAACTCAACCGGCACATTTAGGACGCCATACACTAACCAATGGCTTATCCCTGCCACCACAAGTCCGCCGGCAATACCCAACACACCCATCAATAATAAAGCAGTCCAGAGAAGCTCAGGGATTTCTTTAGTATTGCCAGCCCCCAGCCTTTCTGCTGTTAACTTAGTCAGCGCTCTGCCAAGACCAAAATCAAAAATGCTGAAATACCCGATAACCATCCAAGCAATGGTAAGCACACCAAAACGATCTATGCCTAAACCATGGATTAAAAAAGGAATGGCACCTAGGCCAACCAATAAAGGCAAGCCTTGGCCAAGGATATTCCACAGAGTATTTTTAGCTAAGCGGGGCCCACTAACAAGTTGGGAAGGACTCTCTGAATCAGATTTCATATAATAATTTTTGAAGCAACTTAGCCATTAATTTTCCTGTTCTTTAATATCTTCAAAAAATTGGCTTAAAGATGTACGCCAATGAATAGGGTCGACATTAAGATCAGAATATGTTTTTGTTTTATCTAGTACACTATAAGCTGGTCGCCTAGCTGCGGTCTGAAAACCATCACTAACTATTGGTCTTATTGCTACAGTCCGTTCAAGCAATCTAGTTCTCAGTGCTTCTTGCTGTATAGCCACAGCAAAGTCATACCAGCTCGCAACACCCGCATCCGTCCAGCAATAAATACCATGCAGCTGTGGAAGCCACACTAATCGCCAGATGGTTTGTGCCAGCCCTTTCGCCCATGTAGGAGTTCCAACTTGGTCAGAAATGACACTTAGTTTTTCACGCTCACGCATTAGCTCCAACATGGTTTTAACAAAATTTTGGCCATGGATAGAATAAACCCACGAAGTACGTAAAATTAACGCTTGACCCTGTGTCAGATCAGTTACAAGCCGTTCACCTTCAAGTTTGCTTGCTCCATAGACCCCAAGTGGATTTGGTAGATCATCTGGCAAATAGGGTTTTGACTTGCGGCCATCAAACACAAAGTCCGTTGACAGATGGATAAGACGCACTCCTAGAGCATGCGCAACCACCGCCAGATTTCCTGCTCCCATAGCGTTTACAGCATAAGCAAGCTCTGGTTCTTGCTCAGCTTTATCAACAGCAGTATAGGCTGCCCCATTGATTACAACATCGGGAAATGTTTCATTGATTACCTTTTTGACTTGCACTTGGTTTCGTATATCCAGAGCAGTGCTATCCAAGTCAATAATGTCTATGTCTGCAGGTGCTGACTTTTTTAATTCCCACCCGAGTTGACCATTCGCGCCCGTTATTAACACTCTTTTTCGCATAAAGGATAATCCACTACTCAACCACTATGGACTGAAAATCTATAGGTTGTTTAAAGGGAAAGGGGTCAGAGCCCTTTCCTCTTTATCAATTGTCTCTACAAATAACGCTGCCTGTTGCAATGACCAATCTGCCTTATCGATATCGACCCCTTTCCCCAGGTAATCCGCCATCAATCGAATGTCTTCAACATTATTCAGTGATCGCCCCAGTTCAGTCGGTAATTTCTCTGTTTTAACAAGATGAAGGCTGAATACAGAAATCAATCCGCTGTGTGTTTTGGTTGTTATCGCAAGCTCTGCAAAACCGGCTGCCATCAGTGCGGCACGCGACGCATCAAACATGGCGTAGTAGGCTCTGTTGCAAGCACCATCAGCATTTTCTGCGGTTACAATAACAGCCTTGCCGAGGCAAGTGCCCGCCTGGCCTTTGTCATTAACTCGTCTGCTGAAATCACAAGACAACTCCCTCTTGTTGAATATTTTTAATCTCTCTGGGTCTAATTCCCCGCAGCTTGCTGCGTAGGCTTTTTGTTCAAACGCCTAAGCGTTTGAACTGGCAGTACAATACCCCGCTTTCGCGCAGCGAAAGCAGGGTATTGATATTATCACGTCCCTCCGGCGAAAGCCGGAGCCCAGGGGTTTCACCAACAGTAGGCGCTCTCAGGCGACCTCTGGATTCCGGCTAAAAACATGCCGGAATGACGGCATTCGCAGCAAGCTGCGGGAAATTAAACCCCAAGCGATTAAAAAATACCCCCCCCCGTTGGGCAAAGGAGCGAAGCGACGTACGTACGGAAACGTTGGGCACGCTACGCTTTTCCCAACCTACTTAGGAATCAAGGTACCTTGAACCGAGCACCATCTTTACTCGTGAGCAGGAAACCACAGCTGGTGATGAAATCCCGCTTAATATCCTTCCAATGCTCGCTTCCGGAAACTGTCACGATCGAGCACTATGAACTGGCCTTCTAATGTTTTCAAACTATCCAGCATCGCGAGTACCACTTGGGCGGGCTCCCCTGGAGTCACCGGTATGAATCGAAGATAAACCACCGCTGGCGGGCATGGAAGCTGTTGCTGGTAAATAAGATCACCGAAGTCTCTGTCAAACGTTAACAATACCAAACCCTTTCTATTGGGCCAACTCCAAAACATCGTGGTCTGACAAGCCCGGCTGACTCTCACCGATCGAAACGACGTCGAGACCCGCTTGGCGTAAGAGTCTGACTGATGTCAGCGGAATATTCTCGTCGGCCAGCCACTTCAACCGAGCTTCCCCAAGGCCACATATTCTTCTTCAGCCGGGCACTCCTGAGCAAAGGCGAATACCGCCTTCAGATCTTCTATCAAGAGCTGGGGATAGTTGTCCAATACTTGCTGTTCTGCCCAGCCCTCCGCAAAGAGCGACAAGATAAAGTCTACCGACAGTCGCGTCCCCTTGATAATGGGTCTGCCGGCAAGAACCTCAGTATCAGCAGAAATACGCGCTTTCCAATTCATTAGGAACTCCTTGTTTTACTTGATTAATCAACTCAAAGGATCAATGGAAGGGATCAATAGGATTCACCACATGTCTTAAAGATCAGATCGACAACTCTTTCATCGGCAAGTCGTATATTTTCACCTTCATCAAACCATGTTGGCTCCAGGTTGGCTGATTCTTTGTCTGCAAATCGCTTTAGATGCTGCGGAGCTGTTTGACGCTAACAGGTCTATATCTTCAGTGGTTCTATGATACCCGTGAGAGAAAAGTGCATATCCACCAATCAGTATGTATTCAGCATTGTTCTTGTTAAGAGATCGCACCACCTTTTTTACATCTTCCAGAGTGGCCGGGCGGCTATATTCACCTTCTGGCATTACTCACCATCCCCTCTATCAAACATGAATCCCAGTGGATATTGGCCTCTTCATAAGTTTTATAGCGATATATTCCTTTGGGAAAATACGTGGTGGTTCCTGTAGGCAATCTGTGTATTTCGTCATTAAAAATGGCACCTTGCTTCAACAGTGAGCCAGATGCTCTCTCGGTTATTGGACGAATTCTTCGCTTACCTATTACTCGCATCAGTGCTGTCCCGTTAACTTCACATCGTCATGCCGAACCCGTTCCGACATCCAGGAAGTCGTTAAAATCACTGGATTCCGGGTCAAGCCCGGAATGACGGAAGAGGTTATTCATATTCATGTCTCCAATCGTATCATTCGTGCGACTTGCCCCCCCCCCCGTATATTAGCAGATTGCACCACTGTAGCTTTTGTTAACGGGACAGCAGTGATTTCGTATACTCGCTATAAGTAACGTGCGGAGAATACCTCCGCCCTTTTCCAAATCGCCAGTAATGATTCGATCTCATCGATGAATCGGTTCAGTACGGCGGCCTTGATCGCTGGGGCATCTTCATATTCATGGGCGGGTTAATTGCGAATCTCGCGTAATTGACGCCAAGCTTCAACGCTTTCCAGCACACCCAGGCGCTCCAGGCGCTGTAGTTTCTCCACGAAGGTTGCACTTTCTGGCATCGGCTTTTCCGAAAGATCCAGCAATATGGGTAGAAACTTCATACCCATGCTGTCTTGCAGTTTGGTGAAACGATATACCAGTTGATCCAGCAACCTGCGCTGCTGAATGCTGATGTTCGTTACCGAATTTTTGTCAAAGCGTATGTCACTCAGTTCCTATTTTGCCCCTTGTAATACTTCCGCATGGGTACGGCATTCTTTGAGAATTGCCTGAAGTACCTCACGGTTGTTCATAGCTTCACGCCCTGTTCTCTGGCCACTTTGTATATTGGCAACTCCGGCCCTGGTACTGCCGACCGGATAACCAGGTCGATCTTTTCTCCTTCAAACTCCGAGCTTGCGTGAAGATCGGCTAGCATTTTTAATTTATTTTCCACAATTTCGTCCGCATTGGCCTTTGATGTTTCCAAGTAAAAATCGTAGTCTCCCCCACGACGCTGATCATCAACACGCGAGCCAAAGATCCAAGTAGTGGCACTTTTGCCAAAATGAAGCGCGACAGTATCTTTCAGGCGCTGCATTTGTTCTAGAGTAAGGCGCATTGTTTCAAGTTGGAGGAATAAGATGTGGGGAATAAGGTGCCAGCGCCCTTTACTCGTAGTTTCGCCCTCGTCCGCACGAACACCTCTTCGGCTGGTACCGACTCTACTTTTTCATCTTTTAACTCTTTATAAGGTCGCTCTGCTTCCTCCAGCCATGCTTTCTCGACATCTTCATCCACTCCTCCATCAAGATCAGCTATCACAGCTCGAAGTAGATGCATGCGATCATGAGCACTTAAGGTGCGTATGTCTCTTTCAATATCTTCTATCGGCTATAGCCATGGCTTTTCTCCGCATATATATTCTATGACAGACCCAATTCAATCGGCAATTTCTATTCACCTAAAAAGCAAAGAGCAAAAGGAGAGCAAAAGGGGACGCTACCCCCTTTTCTGCCTTACATGATGTGCATTTCATAATACTGTCGTACTCTTGCTAATGTTGCACTAAGTATCCCGTACGCAGAAAATGCGGTATTTATGTTTTCGGCCGGCAATGGCAGCTTCATCTGTCAGGTATTCATGTGTGTGTGTGAGAATTCCTGAGCAGCCTGATCCCTAACCACTCGTCGAAATCATGGACTATGTCGTACTTCTCCATTCTTCGAAGAGTATCTATCAGGGAAACATCTTGGCTGGTTGGTGTCTTCCAGGCTGGCCAAGGCGACGAAGCGGAACAGCTTTGAGGTGATAAAATCCTGCAGTTTGCTGAATCTGGCAAGGTACAGATCCAATCTGTCTATTTGAGCGTCATCTAGTTGGGATACCTGCTCAGGTTGCAGTGGAACGTCATCAGCAATCTGTTGGCGGGAGCGTACGAAATGGTAGTGCATTCTAGCTGCTACCTCAAGATTCTCCCGCACAAGGATGAAGGGGACGCTACCCTTTTCCTCAGGCATGTCTTTGATCATCACCGTGGTGGAATTATGTTCCAGGTTTACAGTCGCCAATCCGGGGCTGTTCTCACCCTGTTTACAGATTATACATTGCATCACTGCTTTCTCAGCCCCCTCCTACCCTTACTGCCTCGGCCGTATCGAAGCCGACTTCGCTCTTCAATTGTTCGATCTCTTGCCTCAGCAACTCATATTCGGCCATCTTGCATTTGAGAAAATGCACCGTAAGCTGGGCTTTCCCTTCAATCCCTTTGGGGGTTAGCAAATTGACGTAGGTATTCTTGCTTGGATTGCGCTGGAAATTACGCGTTTTGACCTGTCCCTTTTCAATAAGCGCCCGCAGACAATAATTGACCTTGCCGAGGCTGATGCCAAGAGCTTGGGCCAGCTGGCGCTGGGTGATGTCGGGCTGGGTTTCAATCAGCCTGAAGATACGGTAGTGAGTTTCGTCGGCGGTCACGGGCTTCTGTTCAATAGTTGAACAAGCGCAATATTAGAGCGCGTATTTTTGTTGGGGTCAAGAACTTAGCACAGCTATCGCGGCTAATACCCAAAGGGCACGATGAGGCACACCTACGGACTAATCCCTACGGAAACAGGTAATTACCCATCGCCAAATCATCGTGCAACCCGGCCAGCCAGCCTGCTCCTGCCATCACTTTGAGGCATGTCCGTTGATCGATCCAATCGGCCAAGTCTTGAATCCATACAGAATCGACCAGCGACTACATACTTGTGAAGACTGAGCTATTATGCCGTTATTCGCTACAATGCACTGACCGGCAACGCGGCATAGCGATCACTAAATGACATGGCCTGCTCACCAGTGTACAGCACAATTCCCCGCATAAATCGCTCCCCCAAACTATCCGTCAGTGCATCAAAGCCGCTGAAATCCTTCTTGCCCACAGCTGCGGCGGCCTTCACTTCCAAGCCGACCACCCGACCTACCGCATCTTCAAGCAGAATATCCACTCCCTGATCTGTAGTAGTTCGGTAGTGGAACAAGTTTACTCGCGTATCCGCCCAGCCCACTTGTTTTCGCAGCTCACTCACTACGAAAGTCTCAAGCAGATGCCCGAAAAGTGTCGGGTGACGAAACAAAGTCTGGCAGCTAGTGCTGGCAAGATGGGCCGCCAGCCCTGAATCAATAAGATGAATTTTCGGCGACTTGATCAAGCGCTTGCCCAGGTTCGCCGACCAGGCCGGCAAAGGCCCCGTCCATGAACCTTTCACGCTGTAACGAATCTCCCCCTGAGAGAGTGGCCACAAGGTAATAAGGAACGTGCACGAAATAACTTCCCGATCTTGCATCTCGGCTTTATCTCCTGAGTCGCCCTATCTCCAGTGTGACATCGGCAGGCACGCCTTTGATTACCACTGTGGTGCGACGATTTCACGCAAGGGAATGGGCTCCATGATACTTCCACGGGGATTCTTACAGACTCGCTACCCTAACTGGATTATCTGATTCAGGCGTTCGCAGACTGCTTTGAATGGAACGCCAGTCAACCGTTTGGTTGGATGTACCTTCTTCGCGCTGCGCTTACGCCAATCGAACGATTTAGGCTGGAAACAAAGCACATAGCTGGTTTTGCCTGCCTGCCCCTGGCCGGCCCAACCGTAACAACAAAGGGATTATCAACGTTGTCATTGGAAGGCCGATCACCAATGATGTTTTCGCGTTAAAAACACGGGGAGAAAGCACCAGAAAGAGATGAATATGGAGGCTACAGTAAATTTCGGGTGTTGGGCTCCATTCCTCAGCCCGGCCTACGCACGTAGTCTTGACTCTCAGTCTTGCAAAAGGGCGCGCCAGATGGCTCGTGTGGGATCTACACGGTTCATGCTGTAAAAATGCAAGCCGGGCGCACCCTGTTCAAGCAGATTCTTGCACAGCTGGGTGGTGGTCTGTTGGCCGAAAATACGCAGGGATTCTATGTCATCGCCAAAGTCTTCCAGACGCTTGCGCAGCCAGCGGGGAATCTCTGCGCCGCACATGTCGGAAAATCGAGCCAGGTTCTTGTAGTTGGTGATGGGCATGATGCCGGGCACGATGGGGATATCGAGGCCCATTTTTTCGCAGTCATCGACGAAGCGGTAATAGGCATCGGGGTTGAAAAAATATTGGGTGATGGCGCTATTGGCGCCGGCTTCGACTTTCAGCCTGAAATGAT
>JAKITI010000029.1 GCA_021648145.1 Gammaproteobacteria bacterium | reverse complement strand
ACAGCAAGATTCAGGCAGCCAAAAGGAGGGCTAGAGGCTATCGAAATATTGAAAACTTCATTAATATGATCTACTTTTTATGTGGAAAACTGAAATTCTCCTCTCCACTCGATCTGGCATAGACCCTTTAAATTGATCAGAGAGCAGAGCATTCAGCCAGTGATCGACCTGAACCAGTTGCTAAACTGGGCTGTATTTAACTATCTTATTGGAAATGCGGATGCTCATGGCAAGAATGTTTCATTGCTGTTAACACCGCAAGGCCCCAAGCTGGCTCCATTCTACGATTTAATGAGTACGGCGATTTACCCAGATTTAACCGATAAGCCTGCGATAAAAATAGGCGGTGAAGATCAATACCAATGGATTATTGCTCGCAGTTGGCAGAAATTTTCAGAAGAGGTTGGAGTGAGTTTTAAGTGGGTCAGGCAGGTGTTGGAAAAAATGAGTGTGAACTTAGCGCAGCAGGCACCAAAATTAGCAGGGCAATTTGAACAAGACTTTGGTGAAGTAGGTGTGACTCGTGAAATACAAAGCGTTATTGAACAGCGTAGTAAAAAAGCAGTGATGAGCTTTGATGCGGTTTAGGGGCAATTGTTACCATTTTTTATAGGTCAGGATAGTATCAGTCGATGCCTGATTTTTTTGCCTTGCACCAGTTGATTTGATTAACTATGATTAGACTTGGTTAACAGTGATTTATAAGGCTTGTTATGGAAGCTAGAGTCATGACGGCGTATGTTCCTTTGCCGCTGGCAGCATGGGTTGACCAAGAAGAGGAGCTGCATCGTTTGACGCTTGAAGCGATGATTGATGTGGATAATGGTGATGTTATTGATCATCAGTCAGTTCAGTATGGGCGGATAGTCTGGATACGAACAAGCCATTTCCCGCTCCTAAGTTACTTGCAAACAATCCAGCGATTTAATAGTCTGATGGATTGCTTGAGAGACTTTTCTATTTTAATGAACCACGGAAAACAGGTGTTTTATTAACCGCTCTTAACCCGATTTTAATTTTGATGAGTATTTGAAAAATATGAGTGTGACCCATAAAGAGATTTTAGAGCAGCGAATGTCAATGCAATCAACAGGAATTTCAAGCCCAGGCTCATCGAAAATTTATGTTGAAGGGAGCCGGTCTGACATACAAGTGCCGATGCGCGAAATTCAACTCGGCGATACGCAGACCAAAGGCGGGGTTGAGAAAAACCCACCCGTAATGGTTTACGATACTTCAGGGCTTTATGGTGATAGCAATGCTCAGCTTGATCTATCAAAAGGCTTGCCAGATATTCGCCACACTTGGGTTGATGAGCGTGGTGATACGGAACGTCTTTCTGAATTCTCTTCTAAGTACACGGTTGAACGTGCGAATGACAGTGAAACGGAGCAAATGCGTTTTCCTGAGGTTCGCAAACCACGCCGTGCACTAAAAGGTAAAAATGTCTCTCAGATGCACTATGCGCGTCAGGGAATTATTACGCCTGAAATGGAATATGTGGCCATTCGGGAAAGTCTGAAGTTAGACGAAGCTCGCAAAAACGGTGAGCTTGATCAGCATGCCGGTGAGTCATTTGGCGCGGCGATTCCAGAAACTATTACCCCTGAATTTGTTCGAGACGAAATTGCGCGTGGGCGCGCGATTATCCCTGCCAATATCAATCATCCCGAATTAGAGCCAATGATTATTGGTCGTAACTTTCTGGTGAAAATTAACTGTAATCTCGGAAATTCTGCACTGGGTTCTTCGGTTGAAGAAGAGGTTGACAAAATGGTCTGGGGTTTGCGTTGGGGGGGCGATACCGTCATGGATCTCTCGACCGGTAAACATATTCATGAAACTCGCGAGTGGATTATTCGCAATAGCCCTGCTCCGATCGGAACCGTACCAATCTATCAAGCACTGGAAAAAGTTGATGGCATTGCTGAAAACCTGACATGGGAGATATTTCGCGATACGTTGATTGAGCAAGCCGAGCAAGGTGTTGATTATTTCACCATTCATGCCGGTGTGCGCTTGGCACATGTGCCGCTGACAGCAAAACGCACCACTGGCATCGTTTCTCGTGGTGGAGCGATTATGGCTAAATGGTGCCTATCTCACCATAAAGAGAGCTTTCTCTATACTCATTTCGAAGATATTTGTGAAATCATGAAAGCGTATGATATTTCGTTTTCATTAGGTGATGGCTTTCGTCCAGGTTCAATTGCGGATGCCAATGATGAAGCGCAGTTTGCCGAACTTGAAACATTAGGTGAGTTGACCAAAATTGCCTGGAAACATGACATTCAAACCATGATCGAAGGCCCAGGGCATGTTCCAATGCACATGATCAAAGTCAATATG
Source organism: Gammaproteobacteria bacterium (assembly GCA_021648145.1). NCBI lineage: Bacteria > Pseudomonadati > Pseudomonadota > Gammaproteobacteria > Gammaproteobacteria bacterium. The sequence continues at coordinate 13,219 of JAKITI010000029.1, read as the reverse complement.
GAGAAGCAGCTTGAAGTCTGTGATGAAGCGCCATTTTATACATTAGGGCCGCTGACCACAGATATTGCGCCTGGCTATGATCATATTACATCAGGCATTGGAGCGGCAATGATTGGTTGGTTCGGCTGTGCCATGCTCTGTTATGTCACTCCTAAAGAGCATTTAGGTTTGCCTGATCGTGAAGATGTTCGTGAAGGAATCATTACCTACAAAATTGCAGCGCATGCGGCGGATTTAGCCAAAGGTCACCCAGGTGCACAGATACGTGATAATGCGCTTTCTAAAGCACGTTTTGAATTCCGCTGGGAAGATCAGTTTAATTTAGGATTGGATCCAGCACGGGCGCGTGAATATCACGATAAAACGTTACCGAAAGAGTCTGCCAAAGTGGCTCATTTTTGCTCAATGTGTGGTCCACGTTTTTGCTCTATGAAGATCAGTCAGGAAGTTCGTGACTTTGCAGCAGAAAAAGAGACAAATGTGGTTGATGCAACCAAAATTGGAATGTCAGAAATGGCAGATAAATTTAATGCCGAAGGTGGCAAAATTTATCGCAGGGCATAACTGGAAAAACCCATAAGTCATGTCTCAAAAACCTCAAATCCTTAATGCAAAGGTCATTGCGGAAACCCGAATTTTTCAGGTTGAACAATTGGATCTGAAATTTTCTAATGGCGTTGAGGTTTCATATGAACGCATGAGAAGTTCAGGCAATGGCGCGGTTTTGATTGTACCGTTGCTTGATACTGAAACGGTGTTGTTGACGCGTGAGTATGCCGCAGGCGTTCATCGTTACGAACTGGCGCTGCCCAAAGGTAAAATTGAGACGGATGAAGATATCTTGCTCGCTGCGGATCGAGAGATGATGGAGGAGGTCGGTTATGGTGCAAAAAACCTGACTTTGATCTCTTCACTGACTGTTTCTCCAAGCTACATGGATCACATAACACATATCGTATTGGCGGAAGATCTTTACCCTAAAAAATGTGAAGGTGATGAGCCTGAAGAGATCGAGGTGATGCCTTGGCGTCTGGATCAGTTAAGCGAGTTACTGTTGCATGAAGAGTGCACCGAAGCACGCAGCATTGCGGCGCTGTTCATGGTGAGAGAGCGACTCTTGAGCCGATGAAGGAGCTGGCCGATTTTCAGCAGTTTTTGCCCCCAGTACGGCAGATTGCACAGGATGCCGGCGATGCCATACTGAAAATTTACAATGAAGGTTTTACTGTTTCAGAGAAAGCAGATTCAACGCCAGTGACTGAGGCGGATATTGCTGCACATGAGTGTATTGTTTCAGGCCTTTCCATATTGACCCCCGGCATCCCTGTTTTGTCAGAAGAAGGTGACATTTTTTCTTATGAGGAACGTCGTCACTGGTCTTGTTATTGGTTGGTTGACCCTTTGGATGGCACACGTCAATTTGTAAAACGAAACAGTGAGTTTACGGTGAATATTGCATTGATTCTGAATGGCGAAGCGGTGCTCGGTGTGATCTGGGTGCCTGTGACGCAAATATTTTATTCAGCGGCCAAAGGGTGTGGCGCTTTTAAATGGCGTGTTCATGAAAATAAAAACCAGCGTATTCAATCAAGGCCATTCAGTGAACGCTGTATTACCGTGGCTGGAAATCGTGGCTATAAAAGCAAGGCTTTCCAGAAATTTACTGCAAATCTTGATCGCCCCTATCAACTGTTGATTATAGGCAGTTCATTGAAGTCGTGCCTGGTGGCCGAAGGTGGTGCGGATATCTACGCACGTTTTGGCCCAACAGGAGAGTGGGATACGGCGGCGGCTCAATGTATTGTGGAAGAGGCGGGTGGTTCAGTCACAGACTTGCAGATGCAACCTTTACGTTACAATACAAAAGACTCTTTATTGAACCCGGACTTTCTGGTGTTTGGTGATCGCAGTGTGGACTGGCGTGCTTACCTACCAGATATTTTACCTCAGTGAAAGTCAGGCCTGAGCAACTTGCCGCTAATCTAAAACAGCGTCTTGCACCTGTTTATCTGGTGCATGGCGATGAAACATTACTTGTGAGCGAAGCCAGTGATGTCATTCGAGGTTTTGTGCGAAAGCAAGGTTTTGATGAGCGTAATGTTTTTACGGTTGAACCTGGTTTTGACTGGAATGTGTTACGTGAAGCAGGGGCAAGCATGTCGCTGTTTTCCGAGAAACGCTTGATTGAGTTACGTCTACCAAGTGGCAAACCGCAAGATGTGGGATCGAAAGCACTGCTTGAATACCTGAGCTATGATCAATCGGATAGTATTTTGTTGATTGTAAGTGGCAAAATTGATGCGCGATCACAACAGTCCAAGTGGTTTAAAGCGCTGGATCAACAGGGTGTGACGGTTCAAATCTGGCCGATTAAACCACAGCAACTGCCAGGCTGGATCAATCAACGAATGAAGAGGGTTGATTTACAACCCACACGCGATGCAGTGACACTTCTGGCGGAACGTGTTGAAGGCAATTTGCTTGCTTGTGTTCAAGAGATTGAAAAGTTACGTCTGTTAAACGGTGCAGGGAAAGTTGATGCGGATGCCGTGCGTGACTCTGTGGTTGATAGCGCACGTTATGATATTTACGGTTTGGTCGATGCGGCTTTAAGCGGTGATGTGGGTCGAACAACTCATATCACCAATGGTTTACGTAGCGAAGGTGTCGAAATTGTATTGGCACTGTGGGCATTAACGCGTGAAATACGTGAGCTGTCACGCATGGCATTGGCACGGAAAAATGGTGAGAACCTAGAGCAAATTTTCAGAAAACACCAAGTTTGGGATAGCCGAAAACCCCTGATAAAGAAAGCCTTGACGCGACATAATGTAGACGTGTGGCAACAACTGTTATGTCAGGCAGGGCGTGTTGACCGTACGATAAAAGGGGTAGTTGCCGGTGATGCCTGGGAAGCACTGTTACAATTGGCTGTTAAGACTGCTTTGAGCGAGCCTTAAACGGATAGATCGATGAAGTTATTACAGGGGAAGATGGAGAGGAGATTACTTTTGACCCACCCAGTAGTGAGTATCCTGAAATCATAACGGGTGGCGATGTTGTGGCCGAACCCAGAGCAAAATACTACGTCAACGGCGTTAATGTCTCAGTGCTTAATGAGCGTATTCAATACATGGGCGGCAACGGGAAATTGATTACGGGCAGCCTCAAAGATTACACCAAACAAAAAGTAAGAGAACAGTACCAATCATTAGACGAATTTTTAAATAAATGGAATAAGGCCGATAAAAAACAAGCCATTATTGAAGAGCTAACCGAGCAGGGTATTGTGTTTGAAAACCTCAAGGAAGCCATCAATAAAGAAATGGATATTTTTGACCTCATTTGCCACACCGCCTTTGACCAGCCACCACTCACCCGAGCCGAAAGAGTAAACAATGTCAAAAAACGCGATTACTTCACCAAGTATGGCGAACAGGCACGCAAGGTACTGGAAGCTCTGCTGGATAAATACGCCGACGAAGGCATCGAAAACATTGAAAATATGAAAATATGAAAATATGAAAATATGAAAATATGAAAATATGAAAATATGAAAATATGAAAATACTGCAAGTCAATCCGCTGGATCAATTCGGCTCACCGCTGGAAATAGTCAAACTTTTTGGTAGTAAAAAACAGTATCTAAAAGCACTCACCGAACTAGAACAAGAAATTTATAGGAAGGCCGCTTAATATGACGAATTCCGAATTAATAAAACAACTTTTTTTGTCATTTAACAACAAAGACGACGATGCGTTTATGCAAGCCGCCAGAGCCTATATCGAGCGTGAAAAACGCAAAAAACACACGATAGTGGCGAAAGACCTGGAAAAAGCCTTGTATCAAACTGCTGTCAGTGGCGGCAAACAAAAACGTTTCAAAACCAGTTCACCTATTCCCAGAGACACCGAAAAAGGTTTTCCACTGCTGGAAATTCAACATTTTGATCTGGATTTTGATGCATTGCTGTTATCTAAGCGGACAAAAAAACAGCTTGAACGCATTATGCTGGAATTTAAGGATGCAGATGTACTCGCCAGCTATAACCTTGAACATAAAAAGAAAATATTATTGTGCGGCAAACCCGGCACAGGTAAAACCTTTTCGGTGCAAGCCATTAGTTCGGTACTGAATATCCCTGTGGTTTACATTCGCTTTGATGCCATTATCTCCTCCTACTTGGGCGAAACAGCAGGCAATCTACGCAAGGTATTTGATTTTATTGAAAATGGCACCTGGATTGTGCTGTTTGATGAGTTTGATATTATCGGTAAAAATCGGGATGACCATCACGAGCATGGCGAAATCAAACGGGTGGTGAATAACTTCTTGCAAATGCTAGACAATATCAAAGGCGATAGCATTTTATTTGCGGCAACCAATCATCAAAATATTTTAGATACCGCGATTTGGCGGCGCTTTGACGCGGTTATTGATTATGAATTGCCCGATGAAGCAACAAGGTTAAAATTGTTTGAACTCTATTTAAAACCACTAAAAAGAGATAAAAATCTGGACTTAAAGCATGCTGCCAAACAGAGCAAAGAATTGTCGCCTGCGGATATAAAAATGATTGCGATTGAGGCGTTGAAATCTGCCATTATTGACCATCGGGATCGTTTAAGTGCTGATGATTTAGAATCCGCTATTGTGCAATTTGTCCATCGTGAACAAGTGAAACAGGGTGGCGTGTAATGGAAAAATACGAGCACTTGAAGTTGCCCTTATTCAAGGCGAATATTGAACGACAAAAACGCGGTGGCGGTGGTGGCTTTAAAATGCCTGAGGGTAGAAATAAAAGTCAATTTTCACAGCAAGCACAGCAAAAAAGCGAGCAATTAAGCCAAACGTGTGCTGATTTAAAAGCAAGATTCCCAAACATTGATTCTAAGTTGATTTTTACAATCAATATTGATCAAAGCCTTGCTGTCGATGCTTTTGAGCAAATATTAGCGGGTATGGATATTCATGTTTTATCGGTTGCGGAGGGGAAAAAAGGGATTTGGGTTGTTTTTAGTGATGATCAAAATCTGAAAAAATTCAAAGATAAGTTAAAAACCTATGGTTCAGAGGGTGGGGCTAACTATGACTTTTTTCACGCGATTGAATCTTTTGGCGATATTCCTGTTGAAGAAAAAATTGGAGAGCAGCTCAAGGGACAGCCACTCAGTGATTCAGCGGAGTTTATGGATATTGAGTTGTGGAAAATGGATGATCCGCAAAAAAATACAGACTTTATTGCGCAACTAAAGGAAAGCTATCCTGAATTGTCGCAATTTAAAATCTCTGACCAATTGATCACAAAATCATTTGTTTTGCTTAGAGTGAAACTGACCAAGCAGGTATTCGATGACATTATCCAGCTTAAAGAAATTTCTCGTATAGATCGCCCTGCTATCGCGCAATTTAATCATTTTGAGATGATGTCCCCCGATATTCAGGAATTACAATTTTCTGCGCCCGATAATAATGCAATGGGTATTTTGATCATTGATTCTGGCATTGTCAGTAATCACCCCATGTTGGAGAACTGCGTGGGGGGAGAAGAAAATTTTCAAACGGGTGAGCAGCAAACACAAGATACGGTGGGACATGGAACCGCCGTTGCTGGCTGTGCGGCTTATGGCGATATTGGGCAAGCACTGAAGAACAAACAATTTACCCCATCAAACTGGCTGTTTTCCGCCAAGGTAATGTATGCGGAAAACGATTTAGATGGCAAACCTGTCAATGCGATTTATGACCCTGAAAAATTACTGGAGCATCAATTTAAGGATGCAATAGAAAGCTTTTTGTCCAACCCTGAATATCATATCAAAGTAGTGAATATTTCTTTGGGTAATGCTCATGAAGTTTGGCATAAACATTATAGTCGCCAGCTCCCCTTGGCCGCCTTGATTGATGAGCTGGCATTTACTTTTCCCCATGTGGTTTTTATCGTCTCAACGGGCAATCAATCATCTTTGAAGGATGATAACTCCATTGCTGATCTTATAGAGAACTACCCCAAATACCTGCTTGATAACGATGAATTTAATCTCATCAATCCAGCGACTGCCGCTCTGGCATTGACCATTGGTTCTATTGCCCCTGATGTGCAAATAGAGCAAGAACGCTATGGTGTAGAACAAATTAAAACAGCTATTGCCCAAGCCCATCAACCGTCACCTTTTACGCGAACAGGTTTGGGTATTAACGGCATGATCAAACCAGAATTGGTTGAGTATGGCGGTAATATGATTTTGTCAGAACAGTATGGCAGGATTGTTGTGGATAAAGGCGGGCAACTGCCTCTCCTTAATAAGCAAGTGACCAATCCTATTATTCGGTTTGATGTGGGTAGTAGCTTTTCTGCCCCAAAAGTGGCTCACCTTGCTGGGAGAATTGCCAATCAGTTCCCTGATAAATCAGCAAATTTTATTAAAAATATGCTGTTGGCAGGAGCAGATTATCCTTTCTTGCCTAGTAAAGAGTTTTACGGCACAGCAAACAAGAAAAAAGCAGAGCAAGCTCACTTTTCAGTCGCAGGTTATGGTTTAAGTCAATTTGACAGGGCGATTCATTCCTTTGATAACAGAGCCGTGCTTTGGGATGAGGGGCAAATCACCATGAATCAGCTCAAAGTTTATTCATTGCAACTGCCTGAGCTGTTTTTTACCGAATTAGGAAAGAAAAAAATCATTGTTACGCTGACATTCACACCAGAGACACGAGCAACGCGGGGTGATAGTTACTTGGGTAATCGGATGGAATTTCATCTGTTTCATTCAGTGAATCCTCAAGTGTTGATTGAAAAATATGGTGTTATTGAAAACAACACCGATCAAGAGAGTGTTCCAGAAGACTTAAAGCAATACGAAATAGACTTTTTTCCTGGTAGCAATACCCGAAAAGCAGGTTGTCATCAAAAGGCCTGGAAATTGTACCAAAGAGAACCTAAACACCGACCTGAGTCGCCCATTTCTTTGGTATTACTCAATGTTAATAAATGGATAAATGATGAACGCCGAGTTCAGGATTACTGTATTTCAGTTGTGTTTGAGCATGAAAAAGAAATTAATCTGTATACAGAGTTGCAAGCAAATGTTCAGGCTAGAGCCAGAGTGAAATAATAGCGGAGTACAACCCATGGCAAACATCAGCGGCATCGTAAAATCAGCCCGAAAAATCATGCGTCAAGACACCGGAACAGGCAGTGATGAACTGCGTATTCTGCAACTGGGCTGGATGCTGTTTCTAAAAATATTCAGTGATAAAGACAAAGAGTTGGAACTGATACAAGATGATTACACCTCACCCATACCCGAGGCATTGCACTGGGATGAATGGGCAGGTAATGACGAAGGCATAACGGGCGATGAACTGCTTGCCTTTGTTGATCAAACTTTGTTTCCAACATTGGGCAATCTTGACTTGTCTGTTTATAAAATCGGCACAACCGCTAGTCGTCGTGCCTTATTGGTGCATGAAGTCTTTGCCAACAATTACAACTACATGAAGTCAGGCATTCATCTTAGGCAGGTAATTAATAAGCTAAACGAGATTGATTTTAACAACAGTAAAGACAAGCATGTTTTTGGGCAGATTTACGAAACCTTTTTAAGTGAATTGCAAAGTGCAGGCACGCTGGGCGAGTTTTATACCCCCCGTGCCATTACCGAACTACTCGTCGAGTTGACCGATCCCAAAGTGGGTGAAAAAGTGCTAGACCCTGCCTGTGGTACGGGCGGTTATCTCACCGCCGCACTGGAACACCTAAAAGCCAGCGCCAGCACTGTTGCCGAGCGCAACACAACGTGGTGGGGTGGGAATGCAAGCCCATACAATGGGCGGAATTTGATAGTTTGAAACCAATGGTGGAGTAACAGGAAAGCGAGTGAGTGAGCATGGGCACGTGGGCATAAAAACCAATGGCTATAACCTCGATATTAAAAACCCGCACCAGCCAGAAGAAGAAAAATAATCCAGTAGTGCTGAATTGCTGGGCATGCTGCATCAATCTTTTGCTAATGGGGATGAGTTACTTAATAAATTAAAACTCTTACACAACAAATATTGAAAGAGAGCGAAAATTTACCGACTAGATTACAAGAAGAGGTATTGGATTTTGTCCATTTTTTACAACAAAAGCAAGCGCGTAAAATTGAAAAACAACAGGATAATGAAGAGCCAAACGGTGCAAAACTAGCTAGATTAATGGAGCGAGTTGCAAAGCGAGGAACGGCATTTAGCTCTATAAAAGATCCAGTTGCATGGCAGAGAAATGTTCGCAAAGATCGCCCGTTACCAGGGAGAGAATGAACATGCTATTGGACAGCAATACCAGCGCAGCAGGTGACAAACCATGCTTAAAAAGTTACGAAAACTCTAATGAAGAACTGTTACAATTGGCCGTTAAAACGGCTTTGAACGAGAGTTAAAATGATAAATTTAAATGATTACATGATTGCTGTGGGCGAGCGGGCGCGTAGCGCATCGAGGCAAATGGCACGAGCGGATGTGAGCGCTAAAAATGCAGCATTGATGGCGATTGCTGATTTAATTAATGCCAAGCAAATCATGCTGCTTGAAGCCAATGCTAAAGATATGAAATCAGGCGAAGCGAATGGTCTGGATGCTGCTTTGCTGGATCGTCTGGAATTAAATGCTGCACGCATTCAATCCATGTCTGATGGCTTACGGCAGATTGCAGCATTGCCTGACCCAGTGGGTGGAATTAGTGATCTGAACTATCGCCCTTCCGGCATTCAAGTGGGGCATATGCGCGTGCCGTTGGGTGTGATCGGTATCATTTATGAGTCTCGTCCAAATGTGACGGCAGATGCTGCGGGCTTGTGCCTGAAGTCAGGCAACGCTGCGATTTTGCGCGGTGGTTCTGAAGCGTTTCATTCGAATCAAGCCATTGCATTGTGTGTGAAAGAAGGGCTGGAAAAAGCAGGCTTGCCCAGTGATGCGGTCTGTCTGATTGATACGGTGGATCGTGAAGCGGTCGGTTTATTGATTCGTATGAAAGAGTATGTCGACGTGATTATTCCACGAGGCGGCGTTGGGCTGATCAAGCGAGTCAGTGCTGAAGCCACCGTTCCTGTGATTAAACATCTGGATGGTGTTTGCCATACTTACATTGATGATAAAGCGGATATCGAAAAAGCGGTTGCAGTTGCATTTAATGCTAAAACCCAGCGTTATGGCACGTGTAATACCACGGAAACCCTTTTAGTTGCCAAAGGCATTGCACCGCAGGTTTTACCCGAATTATGCCGTCTGTACCGTGAAGAAGGTGTTGAATTACGGGGTTGTGCTGCCACACGGGCATTGGTTGAAGGCGTTGTTGCAGCCACTGATGAAGATTGGAGTACTGAATATTTAGCACCTATTTTGTCGATTCGAATTGTCGACGATTTGGATGAAGCGATGGATCATATCAGCCAGTACAGCTCAGGACACACCGAGGCTATTTTGACGGAAGACTATGCGCGTGCTCGCCGCTTCTTACGGGAGGTGGACTCCAGCTCAGTAATGGTGAATGCATCAACACGTTTTGCAGATGGTTTTGAATATGGTCTAGGCGCTGAAATTGGTATCAGCACGGATAAATTACATGTGCGTGGCCCTGTTGGATTGGAAGGTTTGACCACTCAAAAATTTGTCGTGCTGGGTGATGGTCATATCCGTCAATAAGCGTATTCAGAAGCCCATAGGTATTTTTGGTGGGACGTTTGATCCTGTCCATTTTGGGCACCTGCGTTTAGCGCTGGAACTGAAACAGTTCTTGGGGTTGGCTGAAGTGCGCCTGATTCCGTGCCATGTTCCGCCACACCGTGAAGCGCCCATTGCAACTCCAGAGCAGCGTTTAACGATGTTGAAGGCTGCGCTGGGCAATCAAAGTGAATTAACCATTGATGAGCGTGAACTGAAGCGTGATGGTTTTTCATACATGTTTGATACACTCACATCACTGCGTAGTGAGCAGTGTTCAACGCCACTGTGTCTGATTATTGGTTCTGATGCATTCATCGGTTTGCCCCAATGGCATCGTTGGCAAGAACTTGTTGAACTATGTCACATTATTGTGATGCCGCGCCCTGGCTGGAAGCTTATCGAAAAAAGCCCATTGAATGAATGGGTGGATTCACGGCAGGCTGACTCACCAGCAGCATTGTCACATTTACTTGCCGGTCTGATTTTTTTTCATGAAGTGACGCAATTGGATATTTCTGCTACAAAAATACGTGACCTGATAAAAAAAGGAAAAAGCCCACGTTTTTTATTGCCAGATTCAGTATTGGCCGTGATTAATGAGCAGGGAATATATGAAGGCGGCTTAAGGAAGTTTTGAGCAAGCAATGCATAAAATTATTGACTAATATGCGATATAGGGTGAGCCTGTTGGTTCTGATTTTTTCTATAGTAGGATGTACATCGAATCAAGCACTGCGTGATAGTAGTATGATAGTGCCTTTAGTTAATGACAAAGAATCAAACGTTGAAACCAGAATTCGTGAAGAGTACAAACGCTGGGAAAATACCCCTCATAAATTTGGCGGTAATGACATTAATGGTGTGGATTGCTCAGGATTAGTGCATCAGGTTTATAAAAATACTTTTCAAATTAAAATTCCTCGTACAACACAAACTTTAATTAAAGTCGGGGTATTTATCAAACGCTTGGACTTACAAGCAGGCGACCTCGTATTTTTTAAACTTCCACCCCCTTCTTATCCGCGTCATGTAGGAATTTATTTGGGGAGTGGTGAATTTATGCATGCCTCAAACAAAGGGGTCATTATCTCCAGGCTGGATACTGGTTACTGGAACCAGTTTTATCAAACTGCTCGCCGGCCTCACGATTATTTTTAGAAAGTATCTGAAATCATTAATTCAATTCATAGAACACGAAGTATTTTTGCTTCAATGGCTTGCTCTATCATATCTAACAGCTCTGATTGTTGCCATGGTTTTTGCAGCAGAAAAGGAATTTCATCGTCATTGAATCTGCTGTGGCGCACTGCACCTTTAGCATCGCCGGTGATGACGATAGCAGCCGCATCAGGTTGCAGTTGCATAAAGCGTTTGATGAAAGTTAAGCCGTGCATCCTGGGCATTTTGTAGTCACTTATGACGATGTCATAATTAATGCTCTTGGCTTTCATTAATGCGATTTCAGGTGATTTGAGTGCCGTGACATTGTATTGCTTGGCACTCTCTAATTCTCGTTTAAGTGCTTTTAGAACATTTTCTTCATCGTCAACAACTAAGATTGAATATTGCATATTTGGCCTCCGGATGACTCTATTACTGGAGCAAGGTGTACGTAGAACAGAAGGTCATAGCCCAATGTTTTTTCCAGTTGATCAGTTTGTCGTTTAGACGGTGACCTTTGGAGAGTAAGAGAACGCCGTTGTGATCGACTAAATCGCGCGTGAGTATCATATTGTCTTGCAGCGTATTCGACTTTAAGCAGCGCTCGCTTGAGGTTTCAGGCTTCTCTTTTTCCAATAGTTGTATGAAGCGATCGACAATTTCTGAATCATATCGACGGTTGCGTTCTTTAAACAAAAATTCACAAGCTTCCAAAGGATCGTGGCGATGCCCTGTTAAATTACCAGTGAGCAGCGCATTGTAATCATCAACAATCGACAGAATACGCGCTCCCAATGGAATCTGCTCACCACGCAGTTGGTCGGGGTAACCGCTGCCATTGATCTGTTCGTGGTGGGCACGAATGAGATCCGCTGCGTTGTGCAATGGTTCCAGAGCAATCAATGCAGCCTGACCGAGCGCGGGATGCTTTTCAAACTCTTTACGCTCATCGCTGCTCATCTCATTGTAAGGGCGTTTAAGCAGAGCATCAGGTAAGGCGATTTTTCCGACATCATGGAGCAGGGCGGCGAAAAACAGATCTTGCAGCTCATCTTCTGGCAACTTCATGGATATGCCCAGTTGCCTCGCTTGCTCGGCCACGCGGCGACTGTGGCCTGCCGATTCCAGCGTTGTGTTTTCGCGCAGCTCAATAAGGTTGGCAAATATTTTGACGGATGTGGTGTATTGATTTTTGAGTGAATTGTGCGCCTCTTCGAGAAAAGCCATGGTCTGACGTACCTCTTCGGTACGAGCAACCACGCGTTCTTCCAATGTGGCATTGAGTTCTGTTAACTCTTCATTTTGACTATGGGTAAGTGTTTCCAGCCTTGCCTTCTCATCTTCCAGGTGTTTAAGTTTGAGGGCTTGTTGTACCGCCAGAGTGAGTTCGTGCTCCTCCCACGGTTTGCTGACGTAGCGGTAGATGTGGCCATTGTTCACCGCAGCAATCGTGGAGCCGATGTCGGAATAACCCGTCAGTAGAATGCGTACCGTATCAGGCCACCGCTGTGCCGCTTTTTCGAGAAACTCAGCGCCGTCCATTTCGGGCATACGCATGTCTGAAACAATCAGATCGACCGGTTGCCGCGCGAGTAGATCAAGCCCCTCTGCGCCACTGGTCGCGGTGTGAATTTGATAACCCAGTGGGCGAAAGAGGCGTTTCAGTGAAGATAGAATGTTTGATTCGTCGTCAACAAACAGTAGTGTTGCTTGTTTATTCATTGTTTGTTGGCCTCTGTTATTTTATCTGGGTGTTGTATCGGTAGATGAATAGTAAAGTGAGTCCCTTTGCCTTCCTCACTGACGACATCAATATGGCCGTGATGTTTTTTGATGATGCTGTAGGAGAGTGATAAACCCAGCCCAGTACCGATTCCTACGGGTTTGGTGGTATAAAAAGGTTCGAAGATGCGTTTAAGATTTTTTTCGGGGATGCCCTTGCCAGTGTCACTGATTTGCACCCACACTTCGTTCTCATCGCAGCCGGTGCGTAGTGTAATGGTTCCCTGTTTTTCGATCGCATGAGCGGCGTTGACCAGCAGATTCATAAAGACCTGGTTGAGTTGCGAGGCGAGACACTCGACTTGTGGCAGATCACCATACTCTTTGTTAATTTCGGCTTTATATTTAATCTCGTTGTGTACAATATTGAGTGTGCTGTCCAGCCCTTGGTGCAAGTCAGCCCACTGCCACTCCGCTTCATCGACGTGGGAAAACTCTTTCAGATTCGTCCCTAATAAAGGTTGAAACCACCGCCTTTAGGCGGTCAGATTTATCTGCGATACTGTAACTAAGCACAGAGGGGGTGTTGTGTTATGGAGTATCGTTACGGTAGTCATACAGTTTATAAAA
>JAKITI010000028.1 GCA_021648145.1 Gammaproteobacteria bacterium | reverse complement strand
ACCCCTCATTACAAGCTTTCCTTCAACAGGTGTGGCAGGAAAGTCCCGTCATGCACGGGGCACAAGCCGCTATTGACGCGGCACAAGCGCGAGCTCAAGGGGCGGGTCGTCCGGTTTATAACCCCAGTTTGGCGTTGGATGCCGAACGCACGGACATCAATACGGCTTCCATCGGTTTCAGCCAAACGTTGGACTGGAGCAACAAGCAGGCTGCTCAAGTCCGTATCGCTGATCAGGAGCTGTTGGCAGCAATGGCGTCACTAAAGGACGCCCGGCAACGTATCGCGGTGGAAACCCTGGGTGCGCTGGCTCAATATTTTACTACGCGAGAAATGCAGGCACTGGCATTACGTCGTAGTGAGTTGATGAAGGGATTTCTCGAGACCGTGAAGCAGCGTCAGGCGGCTGGAGATATGGGGGCATTAGATGGCACTCTAGCTCAGGTCACCTATAGTGAGGCATTAATGCAGCAGGCGGCGCGCGAAAGTGAGTTGGCTCAAGCTAAAGCAGCATTGCAGGCCATCACCGGGGTTAAAAAAACGGATTGGCCACAATTGCCGGGTAGGCTGACATCTCCGCCGAAGCAAGTTGACCTCGCTTTGCTTCAGTCTCTACCGGCACTTGCGGTGTTGCGCAGCCGCATGGAAGCGGCTAAATCCCGCATCCGCCTGGTTGAACGTGAAGGTCGTGCTGACCCGACCATCGGTATTCGTGCCGGGCGAGATGGTTCTGAAACCTTACTGGGCTTGAGCCTGGAAATACCCCTGTTTGTGCGCAATAACTTTAAAACTGATGTGCTAGCGGCATCCCATGATGCGCTTGGCGAAGAACTGATTTATCGCGATGGCCATCGTCGTGCCAAGGCTCGGCTTGATGGCAGCTTGGGGCGATTTCAAAACACCAGCCGAGCATGGCAAACCTGGGTGGCCACCGGCCAGCAAGCCCAACGTGAGCAGATGGATTTGCTGGAGCAATTATGGCAGGCAGGTGAGCTAACCGCGACTGATTACCTGATTCAGGCCAAACAAAATATCAACACCCAAGCAGCAGCAACCGCACTGATGGGTGACGTGTGGCAGTCAGCTATTAATTGGCTGGATGCATCAGCTCAGGTTGAAAAATGGTTGGGCTTTACTGCCACACAAACAAAAAATTCTGGAGAGTAAAAAATGAAGAACAGATTAGTTTTATTGATGTTATTGAGCCTTGCGAGTCCCAGCGCGATATTTGCGGCAGAAGGACACGCACATGAAGATGATGGTCTAGATGATTTCTCTGGTATTGATATGGAAGAGGGTCACGGTGACCATGGCGATGAAGGCCATCAACACGAAAAAGAAGGTCACGGTCATAAAGATGACGGCCATGAAGAGAAAGGTCATGACGACCACGGTGGTCACGGCGAAGAAACATCGGCTGCTGAATTAAGCGATAGCCAGCGCCGCATGGCAGGCATTGAAACATTGACGGTCAAACGTCAGTCCTTAGGTCGCGCAATTACCGCGCCCGGTGTCGCAATTCTTAATGCCTATCGCACAACAAAAATTACGCCGCGTATATCGGCACAAGTGATGAAACGCCATGTGCGTCTGGGTGATCATGTCAAAAAAGGGCAAACATTGGTTACGTTGTCCAGTGTTGAAATGTCTGAAGCGCAAGGTGCTTTGATGGCCGCCAGTGTCGAGTTACGCCGAGTCGAAAAGCTCGGCCGTAAAGTGGTTTCCGAGAAACGTTTTGTTGCCGCCCAGATCGCCTATCAACAGGCCTATGCCAAAGTCAGCGCCTATGGGATGACTAAAAAGCAGATCAAGTCGTTACTAAAAACCGGCGATGCAACACGCGCAATCGGTGAGTTTCAACTGCTTTCGTTTCAGGATGGCACGGTGATGAGTGATGATTTTTTGGTGGGTGAGTTGATTGAGCCGGGTTATGTCTTGATGGAGATCAGCGATGAATCGGTGCTCTGGATTGAGGCTCGCCTGACACCTGACGATGCCGCCCGTGTTGTTTTGGGATCACCCGCTCGTGTGCAGGTCGGCCAGCGCTGGCTTAGCGGTAAAGTGGCTCAAGCTCGCCACACGATGGATGTCACCACGCGCACTCTGGCCGTGCATATCGAAGTCGAAAATAAGCATGATGAGCTGCATCCGGGTCAGTTTGTGACGGCAGTGATTGAAGGCACACAGAAACAACACGGCATTGCTGTTCCCGTGGCCGCAGTGTTACGCAGCCCCGAGAGCCTGCCCCGTGAGCGCAGCGAACGCTTTGGGTATGGTGATTGGCAGGTGTTTGTAGAGACTTCTCCTGGACGTTTTGAACCTCAGGAAGTGACCATCATCGCCACCGTTGGCGATCAAATGCTGGTAGAAGGCATTGCTGAAGGTGTGACCGTCGTCGGTAAAGGTGCTTTTTTTGTGCAATCTGAAATGGCCAAAGGTGGGTTCGACCCACACAACCATTAATCACTGATTTTTAGGAGAACAAACCATGTTGAATCGTTTAATCGACTGGTCAGTGAACAACCGTTTGTTGGTTGTGATTGGCCTTCTGGCGCTGCTTGCGTCGGCTACTTTAATCATCCCAAAATTAAATTTGGATGCGTTTCCTGATGTCACCAATGTGCAGGTTTCGATCAATACCGAAGCGCCGGGCTTAGCCTCGGAAGAGGTAGAGCAACTCATTACCTTTCCCATTGAGGCGGTGATGTATGCGTTGCCCGATGTGGAACAGGTACGCTCTATCTCTAAAACCGGCTTGTCAGGTATTACTGTTGTCTTCAAAGAGGGCAAGGATATCTATTTTGCGCGGCAGTTGGTTTTTGAGCGTCTGCAATCGGCAAAAGAGTTGATCCCCGAGGGCGTGGGTACGCCCGAGATTGGCCCAAATACTTCGGGTTTAGGTCAGGTTTATCAATATCTGTTAGTCGCTGACAAAGAGACTGGCCTTGATGCGATGGCACTGCGGAGCCTCAATGACTGGGTGGTTAAATTATTGTTGATGCCGGTGGATGGTGTCACCGATGTTTTATCGTTTGGCGGCGATGTTCGGCAATACCAGGTTAATTTAGACCCCACACGCCTGTTGGCTTATGGTTTAAACCAGCAAAATGTGATTGATGCTCTGGAAAATAACAACTCCAATGCCGGTGGTTGGTATATGGATCGCGGCCAGGAGCAGCTCGTTATTCGTGGCGTAGGCTGGTTAAGTCATGACAAAAAAGGTCTGGAAGAGTTACGCCAAATCCCATTAAAAACAATTGATGGCACGGTGGTGACCGTGGCACAAGTGGCTCACGTGGAACTCGGCAGTGAAATACGCCAAGGGGCGGTCACCATGACGCGCCGAGACGGCCAAGGTCAGGCGGAAGCCTTGGGTGAAGTGGTCGCAGGCATTGTCTTGAAGCGCATGGGATCTAATACCAAAAGCACGATTGATGGCATTAATAGCCGTGTTGCATTGATTCAGCAAGCGCTACCGGAAGGGGTGCGCTTTGAGGCTTTTTATGATCAATCGGATCTGATCACTCAAGCGGTCACTACGGTCGTTAATGCATTGCTGCTCGCCTTTGTTTTCATCGTCGTTGTGTTGGCGCTGTTTTTGATGAATTTACGCGCCACTTTTTTGGTGTTGATCTCCATCCCTATCTCAATTGGCCTTGCCTTGATGGTGATGTCCTGGTTTGGTTTGTCGGCCAACTTGATGTCTTTGGGTGGCATTGCGGTGGCTATTGGTATGTTGGTGGATGGCTCGGTGGTGATGGTGGACAACATGTTCAAACACCTTGCTCGCCACGAAGAACACCCCGATCCCGCAGAAAACAAAAAAGCCATT
Organism: Gammaproteobacteria bacterium; assembly: GCA_021648145.1. NCBI lineage: Bacteria > Pseudomonadati > Pseudomonadota > Gammaproteobacteria > Gammaproteobacteria bacterium. The sequence goes on along the minus strand of JAKITI010000028.1, from coordinate 12,344 downwards.
GCCTTGCGTTTGCAGTTAGCCGGTAAAGAGGTGGCGCGGCCTACATTTTTTGCCACCATCATTATTTTGGTGGTGTTTTTGCCGCTGTTCAGTTTTGAAGGCGTTGAAGCAAAATTGTTTCAACCCATGGCGGTGAGCATTATGCTGGCCATCATCGCGGCGGTATTCGTTGCACTGATTATTGTGCCAGCGCTAGCGACCTATTTGTTTCAACGTGGCGTGCGAGAGAAAGATAGTTTTATTCTGAAACCGCTGGATAATCTCTATCGCCGTTGTCTACGTTGGGCATTGCAGAAGACAAAAATAGTGGTGGGATGTTCGGCGATTTTGCTCCTTGCGGCGCTGGCTTTGGTGCCTCAATTAGGCACGGAATTTGTCCCAGAGCTGGAGGAGGGGACGATTAATTTACGTGTCACCCTCGCACCTTCGGCCAGCCTGGAAACCGCGCTCACGGTGGCCCCCAAGCTGGAAGCGTTGTTGCTCGAATTTCCAGAGGTCAATTACGCCTTAAGCCGCATTGGTCGCGCTGAAATTGGCGGTGATCCAGAGCCGGTCAATAACATCGAAATTTACATCGGTCTGAAACCCGTTAATGAATGGGTGAGCGCCAGTAACCGTCAGGCATTGCAAGGATTGATGGAGCAAAAACTGGAGCAACACCCTGGTCTGCTGCTTAACTTTTCACAACCCATTGCCACCCGTGTGGATGAACTTCTGTCGGGCGTGAAAGCGCAACTGGCGATCAAACTTTTCGGCCCGGACTTAGCTGTGCTGGCTGAAAAAGGTCAGGCGATTGAAAAAGCGATCCAAAGCGTTGAAGGTGCGCGGGATGTGGCGATGGAACAAATCGCGGGTGAAGCACAGCTGGTGGTGCGACCCAATCGAGAGCAACTGTCACGTTTTGGCTTGGCGGTGGAAGATGTCATGGCCGTCGTGCGCGATGGCTTGGGCGGGCGTGAAGCTGGGCAGATCATCAATGGCAATGAACGCTACGATATTTATGTGCGTCTTGCTGAATCTTTTCGCAAAGACCCCAACAGCATTGCTGACCTGCGTTTGCAAGCACCGACGGGGGCATGGGTGCGCTTGGGCGATGTCGCTAAAATCAGCATAGAATCGGGTCCACCGCAGGTGCGTCGTGATGATGTGCAGCGACGTGTGGTCATTCAAGCTAATGTGCAGGGGCGTGACATGGGCAGCGTGGTTGCCGATATCAATCTTGCAATTGAACAGCAAGTGCAACTGCCGCCGGGCTATTCGGTGGATATTGGTGGTCAGTTCGAAAACCAGAAACGGGCGCAAAAACGACTCAGCATGGTGGTGCCCTTATCCCTTGCTTTGATCGCCTTGTTGCTCTACTTCGCGTTTAATTCGGTAGGACAAGCGCTACTAATTCTGGTGAACGTACCGCTTGCGGTGATCGGCGGCATCTTTGCCCTCTATATCTCTGGCCAATACCTGTCGGTACCCAGCGCCATCGGTTTTATTACCCTGTTTGGCGTTGCGGTATTGAATGGCGTGGTGATGGTGGAGAGTATCAACCAACGCATTGCTGATGGCTTGTCATTGGATGATGCTATTTTTGACGGTGCAACGTCGCGACTAAGGCCGGTATTAATGACCGCCATTACTTCAGCGTTAGGGTTGATTCCCATGTTGATGTCAACTGGTGTTGGGGCAGAAATTCAGAAACCGTTGGCCACCGTGATTGTAGGTGGTTTGCTGACCGCAACGTTCTTGACGCTGTTTGTACTGCCAACACTTTTTGCCCGGTTTTCGAAAGGCAAGTTAGCAGAGTAGGAAACTGAGCTTGTAAATTAAGTTGTGTCACGATCCATTATTTACAGGCTCGGCAATTAATTTTTGAATGTATATTCTACTATGTCGTAATTTCCACCACGCAATACACTGCTTACTTGTTTACCTCTCATTTTTTTGCCAGTCACTTCCTCTAGTGCGCCCTGAATAACGCCTAAAGTAAAATCCAGCACTCGAGAAGACCCCATTTCTTCGCCTGATGAACACATGGTATCACTAAGAGAAACACGAATAAGTTCACTTTCCAGTTGGACTTCATTCAATATACAGAGCTTGGTTCCTGATTTTCCAAGAACATCAGCAATCGCTTTAGACCATACTTCAACAGGTTTATCGGTATTGCTTAAACCGAGTGCCTGTGCAACTTTTTGTCCACGTTTACGCCCTGCTAAAACCAAGCTGCCTTTTATTGCCATTGTTCCTACGATTCCTTCAATTCCAGAGATCATCGCTTTTAAACAGACAATACTACTAAACTCTCCAAGCTCTTTTCTTACGTATGTTTCCATAAATATTTTCCGTTATTAAAAACTATTTTATTAAAAATCAAATATACTTTGATGCCGATAATCGATAATGGATCAATGAATTCAAAGCCCGAAAAATCGAGAGAATGATCAGTAAATCCACTAAAGTCAATATTTTTTATACCGTTAATTTTTTCCCAATAAAAGTCAGAGTGTTATGATTAAGTCAATTATTCAAAGACTTGATTAAGAGAAGGGCAATAGGGGACAGACCACGATTAATCTGTCCGTAATATCGATCGGTGAGATTCAGCGTGGTATTGAATTAATTCGATATCGAGGTGATACAAAACAGGCGAATTTACTGGAGAAGTGGATTAGCATGATTTTGAATTATTACAACGATAGTATAAACCCAGCAGTCCAAAACAACGGCTTTATACCGCGCCACTTGAAAAAAATAAAGGTTAACGAGGAGTATCTGAAATGGGACATGACCATCATCACGATGTAGAAACAATGGGCGATCGTCGCTTGGGCTGGGCCATTGCCATTAATATGCTTTTGACGCTGGTACAGGTCATTGGCGGCATCGTCTCCGGCAGTCTGGCATTGATCGCTGATGCGTTGCACAATTTCAGTGATGCGGCTTCACTGCTCATTGCATGGGTGGCACGGAGGGTTGGTAGGCAACCTGCGGATCACTTCAAAACCTTTGGTTATAAACGAGCCGAGGTCATCGCCGCATTGATCAATCTCGTCACATTGGTGATTGTTGGGCTTTATCTGATCTATGAGGCACTGTGGCGCATGTTTGAGCCACAAATTATTGAAGGCTGGATGGTGGTTATTGTCGCTAGTATCGCATTAGTGATCGACGTGATCACCGCTGCATTGACCTACAGTATGTCTAAAAACAGTATGAATATTCGTGCTGCTTTTTTGCACAACGTCTCCGATGCTTTGGCTTCACTTGGGGTGATTATCGCGGGTACTCTGATTATTCTCTATGAATGGTACTGGACAGATACAGCATTGACTCTACTTATCGCTGCGTATGTGCTTTATCAGGCCGCGACCATGTTACCCAAAACCATTCATATTCTTATGCAGGGCGCACCCGAGGGCATTGTTATTGATGATGTTATCAACAATATGGAAAGTATTGAGGGTGTTGCAAACGTTCACCATGTTCATCTATGGCAACTTGATGAACATCAAAATGCACTGGAAGCTCATGTGGTGATTAATGATTTCAGCGATACTGAAACCATCAAAGCAGCATTGAAAACGAGTTTGGAACAATATTTTAACATTGCCCATTCGACGTTGGAGTTTGAAGTCAAACATTGTAATGAAGGGTGCCTGACCTAAGGGATGAACACGGAATAACTTCCCTTTTTTATTTAAATACTCGGTTTTCTTCAAAAAAATTTAATAGTGCTTGTTTCTGTCTTTGTTGACTAAATGTTGCAATATGTGGCCCTGACGTTCTTATGAGTTGTTTGGGCTCCTTTGCTGCTTGAAATAACTCTTCGCCATATGAATAAGGAATAATTTGGTCATTTGGGCTGTGAAAGAGCAGGATAGGTGTGGGAGCAATTTGAGAGATATAATCAATAGGGTCATAGTCTTGTACGACACTCCATGCAACCGGATATTGAATGACCCAGGTTAACCAGTGCTGATTGGCAACATGTTTAGAAATATCACTATAGCTTGTAAAAGCAGCGTCGCTAACGACACCACTCAAGTTTGTTTTTGCTTGATTGTTCGTTGCTGCAAAATATAGCCCTAAGCTTCCCCCCAAACTTTGCCCTAGAAGGTAAATAGGATAGTCCGTCACCTTTTTTTCACTCAATAGCCACTCAAAACCCGCTTCGATATCTTCAATAGCACCAGGTAATTGGGCTTTTCCTTCAGATTTTCCGTATCCACGATAATCAAGTAAAAAAAGTTGATAACCTTCTTCAGGAAGCCATTCAACGCTATGAATATGTGTGCTGATATTTTCGGCATTTCCATGTAAAAAATAGACCGTGCCACGAACTGGTTTTTGAGTAGGTAAAAACCAGCCATGAATTTTTGTTCCATCATTTGAAATTAAATAAACATCTTTGTATTCAAGTCCGAGCTGTTCCGGTGTTTGAATATGCTCTTTTTGAGGGTAGAAAAACAGGCTGGAACAACCCGAAAGAGCGAACGAAATAACCATAAAAAATCCAAAAGTAATAATTTTATGGGTCATTTTTTGATCGCTCCTTAATAGTAATAATGGTAAGTAATACCCGCTTCTGAAAATTGTGTGTCATGCTGTTGTTCGCGTTTAAATGATACCTCTAAAGCATGGTTTTGAGACAAAACAAAATTCTGTTTGTAATTTACTCGTACCCGATATTGATCCGCTCGGAAACGTTCGCCTTCTAAAGTGAGGTGAGCCGTACTGAACCCCCAGTGATAGAGTGCGCCTAACATTCCACCCACCGCAGGTTTGATGCGTGGTTTAAACCCTCCGTTTCCTTCAAGGCGAAACAGCCCCAGTGCATAAGTTTGACCATTTTTCATGAGAGGGTAGGTTACACCCGCACCACCAGTCACATAAGCTGAAAGTCTGTTTTTTTCATCGACCAGTTGTCGTTCAAGGCCGGTTTGAATTCGCCATGAAAGGGGTTTGAAAAATCTTGTGCGAGGTGTGAGTGAAAAAATATCAATCAAATCGAAGCGTTGAAGTTGAGTTGAGCCACCCTCATTAACTCGGATTTTTATATTTCCCATATTGATTTGCGCACCACGCAAAAAACCATTTTCAGCATCAATTAGGCTATGAAAAGCCATTCTGAGAGAGAGTTCACCGTAGCGTTTTTTTTGGTTTTCACCCATACCGAAAGAGAATCGTTTTGCGCCATGGCCATTTTCAGGAGAGTACAATGGCGTGGGGACAGGCGTACTTTCTGTCACTGGATATTGATTTAATAAAGTCAGTAATTGGTGGGCACGTTTTGCACGTTGTGGATCTCGAGCTTCATTTGTCTGTTGGTAACTCAGGTATTTATACGCAGTCTCTATGATGGGCTGTTGCTGCTTTGTTGTGAGCTCAGTAAAAGGAGCTTTTTGAGATGAGTCGGGATTATAGGCGAGTTGCTCAATGAGCGGCCTGTTATTTTCAGGGATTGTTTTAATCATGTGTTTCAAAGTTGTCACTTGAGACGGGCGGTAGGTAATTGTTTCAATTAACCCTGCACGTTCAACAGCTCTCACGGTATCAACCGGGATTGCAGTCATGACAAACTCATTGGTGAGGTTAAGTTGTGGTCGTGCGACTTCAAGCAGTTCGAGCAGGCGATAAGAGCAATTTTCATCAAAGAAATAGTAATCAAACTTGATCTCTTTTAACTCCCATAAGTGCAGCACTAATTTTTCAACTTCTTCAGATGTCAGGTTAAGCTGATACTCCCAGATATCCCGTTTTTCAATACGATTGTACTCCTGAATCTTTTTGAAATAGGGCATTACAATAAAATATCCTGGATACCCGCCGGTTAATCCTTTAAAGGTATAAAAAAGTGAGTTGTCATCACTGTTCACTTCTGCGCCAAAATTAACTGCATAGGAGAGCCAGTCTGAATTCATTTCGCTTTCAGCAGGATCTAATCGAAGAAGTGTATGCCCAAACATGGAGGAGGGGCTATTCAAGTGATAGGCAGGAAAAAGTAAGGTGACTCGGTCAGCTTTGACTAAACCGCGCCACTCCTCATAATCTTTGCAAGTAACATCAGGTAATTGGCTTTGATCAAAGGGTAACTGTTTTTGAAGCCATGCCAATCGTGCAACAAAACGGCATTGGGCGTGTTTATTACCTGATGGAGTGGTTTGAAAAAATGACTCGAGTGTACTAAAAACCTCTGATTTTGGATCATTGTTACCATTTTTAGAGAGAAAAAAATTCTTATCGTCAACTTGACTGGAGTAACCTGATGGTGAAGCGCTATCTGAGGAGTAATGAATAAGCTTGAGCCACTCCTGATGAGTCCATAACTGTTTTTTCTGTAGTTGGTTATTTAGATCAGACAGCAAACTATTCTCATTGGCACTCGAGTAAATTGATACATTGGCCAATAAAATAAACAGAATAAAACGAGCGAACCACTTGAGGTTGATACTGAAAATTAACGTCACGAGAATTATAGGTAATAAATAATTTGCTTCAGGAATTAAAAAAGCCCTGTATCAATAGCGATACAGGGCTTTTTTACTTTTTAATGCTTGAAAGCCAATACTCTGTTTAAGCAGAATATTTAGCTAAACGCGCATCTGATTTCATCACATCATTGAGTGCGGTGATGACTTCTTTAGCCGTCACGTTTGCATGTGGGAAAATTGTAGTGAAATTTTCATGAGTCACTTTTGAGAATGCAGAGCGATCAGTCGCTTCAACGCCCATCATAACCGCAACAGCATTCAGTGCTTCGCCATGGCCACGAGCCACGTCAGATGAAAACTCATCCATAATGGAAGAGATCATGGACTCACCGCCATAGCTGAGTGAACCGTCAACAGAGCAGCCGTTAGTTCCAGAAGTCATGCCAAAAGTGGCATTGCCAGAAGTACCGTTTGTGATTGAAGCCAAAAAGTGTGGGCCTATGCCTGATTGACCGTCAAAAATCATATTACCCCATCCGCAGTCAGGACCACCTGGAGCCGTTGCCATTGCCATAGAAGAAGCACTTAATAATACGATTCCACCAATTAATTTTTTCATTTATTCTTATTCCTTTTTACTTTGTTTAAAATATTTTTTTTGGAAAACGAGCTTTAACTACATGTCTCGCATAAATTTTTAGGTCAAAATGATAAGTGACAAATAAAGGGTGTTTGTTGGCTAAATTTTTTATCAGCAACTTATCGAATAAGAATAGTCACCTATTTACCTCAAATGGTCAATAGAAGAAAGTCAGGCAGCAAGATTACGGGAAAGGTTGGTAGAGTCTGGAAGCCGTCGCTACTCGTGCAAAACAGTGATGGAGCTGAACGGTGAAAAAACTGTACAGCCACAATAACCTTTTCTGGATATAGGATCATCTGATGACCTCTAACAGTGACGAAAATTTTTTCGTAATCTCTGGTTTCTGCGTATTTTATATTAGGGTTTAGTGCTGGTAGTACTTTTGTTGAATATCGTAACACGATCGTGTTATGATTTATTTCAACGTGCTACTTACCATATTTAACTCGCTTATTTCGCAGTCAAAATGGTAAGTTCATAAGATATATTTCAAAGTATAAAACTCAAGGATTAAATAGATGTTCAAATATATATCACTACATAATGCCGCACAAATGACAGCAGCAGCAATTCCACTGCTACTAGGTGGAATCTCTTCAGTTTATGCTCATGGTGAATCAATCCGTGGTGGTGGCTCTGGTAGCATTAATGCGGTGGGAGCTGCCATTCTTGAAGAGAAAGTGATCGGCCTGCGCTGGGATGCGCGTCGTTATGAAACATTTACAGATCAGCAGTTGATAGATTTCAGAGCAGATGGTGAAGATGTTCACATGCACTCCAGTGAAGATGCTTACTTCCTCTCATTTGGCTTTCCGGTCAATGAAGATATGGATGTCAATCTTATGCTTCAATACAACAATTTCAAGAAATTTAAAGATAACGGCGATCAATTTGCTAGTGACTGCTTTACTGCTACCCCAGCCGTTACTGGCGATCCAAGCACTGCCAACTGCATCTCTCCTACCGCAGAGTCCCCAGGGTTCGGTGATATGCTGATCACGGGTCGTTACCGTTTTTTCAATGATGGCGACAATCAATGGACCTCTATTTTCGGTGTTATTCTGCCTACCGGAAAAATAACCAATAAAACGGATAGTGGCGAAATTATCGGCACACATAACCAGCCAGGAAGCGGTGCAATTACCTTTCAGGGGGGAGTGGCATACAGTGGTCACCTTACAGAAGGGGTTGCAATTGATGCGAATGCACTTTACCGTTTTGGAACTCAGGGTGCCAAGCAATTTCGTTCAGGTAATTCAGTGCAGTTTGATGTGGCAGCAAGTTTTGCCCATCATAGTTCAATTGTTCCGGTCATTGAACTCAATGGTATATTTTTTGACCAAGACATTGAAAATGATGAAATCAAGATGAACAGTGGTGGTGATGTGGTTTATTTATCACCTGGAATTAATTTTAATATTAATGACAAACAGGGCGTTTATATCAATGTTTCATATCCTGTCTACCAGGAGCTCAGCGGCATATCTAATGATGAAAAATATCGCTGGAGCATGGGTTGGAGCACTGCCCTTTAATTCAATGATCGGAGATCATTATGCAAAATAGACCATGGTTTAATCAATTATTAACCAGAGGAATCATTATGATTGGTATGGCAGGTGCAGTTGCACCCGCCTATGCTCATTTTCAGATGATTATCCCTTCCGATGAAATTATTTCTGCGGGCGAAGGTCGTCAACTTAATCTTGATCTTATTTTTACCCATCCTTTTGAGGGCATGGGGCTTAATATGAAAAAACCAGAACGTTTTGGTGTCTGGGTGGCGGGAAAAGAGATTGATCTGCTGGATACACTGCAAGAGATCCGCTATCAGGATCGTGCAGGTGATACATTATCCGCCTATCAGAGTGTTTACAAAATTCGTAAGCCTGGTGACCACCTGTTCTTCGTTGAGCCTCAACCCTACTGGGAAGCTGCAGAAAAACGCTTCATTATTCATTACACAAAAACTGTCGTAAATGCCTTTGGCATGGAAGAGGGCTGGGATCATGAACTGGGGCTGAAGGTGGAAATCGTTCCACTCACAAGACCTTACGGACTCTGGACCAATAACCTATTTCGAGGCGTGGTCAAACACAACGGAAAGGCCGTGCCTTTTGCCCGTGTTGAAGTGGAGTATTATAACGACAAAGGTGAAGTGACGGCACCTGCTGACCCCTTTATTACCCAGGTTATCAAAACGGATGCCAATGGCGTGTTTTCTTATGCGATGCCAAAATCAGGCTGGTGGGGAATGGCCGCACTGATTGAAAGCGATGAGACCATGAGTCATGAAGGCAAAGAGTATCCTGTTGAACTAGGTGCTGTGCTGTGGGTGAAAACCTACGATATAGGGAAATAATGCACCATGTTTAATTCTTTCAACTTTGCTCGCTGATCACTACGCGGATAAAAGTGTCTCATGTGCATCTACTCTCATTCGCTTTGTTGCTGATGGCCATGGGGGGATTGGCCTGCTTGACGCAGTTAACAGAGTCGATTAAAACAGTCGTCGTCTCCCTGCTTTTTTTGGGCTGCGGGGCGACATTATCAGTTTGAATCTGGTGCGCTTTGTCTCGGGTAGTTTTGCCTATCTGACATTTGCTATGGGCATTACCATTGGACTCTGCTTCGCTTTCATTTCTTTTCGAGTACTGTGGGAGCTGTGGCTAATGAAACCAATAAACAATCCAATACAGGAACAATCATGAACATCAATACTCGCAATCCACTACCCTATTTTTTCGCCTCTGTGTTGGCGATCTGTCTCACCTTTGGTATCAGTCAAAGTGTCCATGCTCACAAAGGCCACGCAGGGCCGATGATCAACTTCATGAAGAGCAAAGCAGTGTTAAAAGAGATGCTGCCAAATGATGCCAAAATCGTTAAACGCAAACAGCCATTGAAAGGTGAAATGGTTGAGTGGGCAGAGAAAACCTATGGTGTGGAACTGGATGATAAAGTTTACAGCTACTACCTAGCCACAGATAAAAAGAGTGGCAAAACTCTCGGTGCCGCTTATGTCACTAAGATGCACTATCGTCACGGTGACCTGAAGTTTGCTGTGGGTATCAATGCAAATCATCAGACCACCCAAGCTGCGATATTGGGCATCAACGAAAAGTATGTGGTGGACTTTGATGGCAATGTTGGTACTGGATTAATTGCCGATTATGCAGAACTTTCGCTTAAAGAGTTGATCGCCAAAGCTGACGAACTGGCTTCATCCGACAAAGCAACACGAGAGTTTGCGACAGCAGTGCGCGATGCTGCTGTTCTGTTGGCGGCATTTATACACGGAGCCAAATAGACAAGCTGAATTTTTGCTGTTTTTAATTTTGTGAATCGTATAGAATGTCGTTCTATGGAATTTTTTCGTCAGATAAATAAACGGACATTGCTGCTTTGGAGCTTATTGCTCTCTCTGTCCCTTTTGTGCGTGCAGGGAGCAAAGCTGCACGTCCATGATCTAGATCATGGCAATTTGAGCAAAGCCCATTTTACTCACGACACATCTCACCATGATCATAGCGATGGCATCATATCTGAAATCAATCTCAGTTCAGATGGGGTATTAAAAAAGACCCATAACAACACCGTTGCTATCGCCTTGCTCGTTTTCTTTTTTACCTCGACAGCATTTTTCTCTTCACCACAGCGCACTCAGCACTACCCGGAAAACAAACCCATTCTCTATGAACAGCATCTCCTTTCTCCGCCTTTACGAGCACCTCCACTTCACTAAACTCTTTTGAAAGATTTCTGACTCTGGCCTGAGATTGGTTTTACTATGCCTTTTTCGTGTGGCTGGAATCTATTTATTCATCTGTTTTAGGAGAAGTCCCTCTATGGATTTTTTTCGATTACGCCCATCAATTGAAAGGCGTACTGCACGGGTAGCCGCATCGTGTTTAGTATTACTCGGTGCAACCACTGGTGTGAGTGTCGCGTCTGATTTAGAAGCGAACAAAAGCACAATTAGCCTATATGAAGCGGTTAGCAAAACCATTGCACACAACCCTGATCTACGCTCTTTTGATTATCAATTGAAAGCACAGAAAGGGCGAGTGGAACAAGCGGGTTTAGCTCCCAGCCCCGAACTGAGTTTTGAGTTGGAAGATATTTTAGGTACGGGTAGTAACCAAGCAGTGGATAGCGCTCAAGCCACTCTCAGTATTGGCTGGGTGCTTGAGCGCGGAATTCGTCAGCGTTACGTTGATGCCGCACGCGCGGGATCTTCTTTAATCGCAGTGGAAGCATATATCTTGAGGTTAGACGCAGCTGCTGAAACGGCACGCCGTTATCTTGTCAGCCTGGCACTCCAAGCACGTAAAGTGAATGCAGACAAAACTATTCAACTGGCAGAGGAGACGATTAAATCGGTATCCAGACGCGTAAAAGCGGGTAAAACACCTGAGGCGGAACTCTTCAGAGCACAAGCAGAACTGGCCCGCAGAAAACTGGAGCGCGAAGATATTGACCATGAGCTACTATCCGCGAATCGTCTATTGGCCGCTCAATGGGGTGAAATGATGCCAACTTTTGCGCAGGTTGAAGGTGACATTACCCACCTTCCCCAGGTAGCACCTTTTGAAACACTAAAATCCCAGTTGCCACAAAATCCTGAGTTCGCTCGGCTATTGTCAAATCAATTGCTAAAAAAGGCGCAGTTACAACTGACACTGGCACAAGACAAACCAAGCTGGCGTGTTAACGGGGGCGTTCGTCATAACAATAGTAGCGATGATCAATCATTCGTAGCGGGTATTACCATTCCCTTCGGTAAGCGCACTCGCAGCCCTGGCCGCATTGCCGAAGCGCGTGCCAACCTGGCTCAAACAGACAGTGAAGCACAAGCCGTGCGCATTCGTATTGAAACTGCGCTTTACGTCATGTATGAAAAATTGCAACACAGCCTGCATGTCATCAATGCGGTACGTAGTGAAATTATTCCACCACTTGAACAGGCACAAACAGAGACTCGCCGAGCATACAACCTTGGGCGCTACAGTTATCTGGAGCTGCGCACTGTTCAAACAGAGTTGCTGGATGCACACAATGCATTGGTTGAAGCCAGTATTGATGCCCACCGCAACATCATTGAAATTGAACGATTGACTGGCGTGCGCATTGCGCAAGCGACTTCTCCTATACAGCAGCCAAATTTATGAGGCCTAAAATGAACAGCACTATGAAAGTATTCCCACACCAAATTTGGCTGCTACTGCTACTGATTGCATTTCTAGCAGCGTGCAGTGACCCTCACTCAGAAAATA
>JAKITI010000027.1 GCA_021648145.1 Gammaproteobacteria bacterium | reverse complement strand
AAAATGGCCAATCGTCTTCCAGTGTGTCGCCGTTTCGGGTGACTATATTGTTGGGCAGTATGCCCCGCATCACCAAGTTCATGCGGGTGAGGTTGTAGGTGTTGGCTTTGAGTTCTTGGGCGTAGTATTTTATGTTGTTTTCATCAGCCACATGTTTGGCTACACTACTACCAATATTGATAAGCAACGAACCCGAGCCACTCGTAGGATCGTAAATTTCTATTTTTTCTCTGTCTTTTACATGGTGTGCGACAATTTCTGACATTAATAACGAGACTTCGTGCGGCGTGTAGAACTCGCCCGCTTTTTTACCCGCATTGGCGGCAAATTTTTCGATGAGATATTCGTAGATATAACCCAGCACGTCATAGTCTTGCTTGCCGTCCATGGGGATGTCTTTAATGAGTTGTAACAGGCTGCTAATGGCTTTGGTTTGTTTGGCCGCATTTTCACCTAATTTACTTAAACCCGTTTGCAGAGTGTTAAAAATACCGTCAAAGAGTTTTTTGTGATTGGGGTGAATTAAGCGGGAAAAGGCGGATAACGCATCACGCACATGAGACACCTCAAAATCACTGCCTGCCGCTAGCCAAGTAGAAAACAGGTCATCATAGGCAATAAAATAACCAAGCTCTTTTTTTATGTAGTCAACCGTCTCTGCATCGCTTTCACTTAATGCTTTGATTTCTGCTCGTGACATGCCTTGGCTGGCAGCAAATTCAATTTCTTGATCGGATAGATATTTATAGAAAATAAAGCCCAAAATGTAGTCTTTGTATTCGTTGGCCTCAATTTTGGAACGCATCTGGTTAGCGGATTCCCAGATTTTTGCGGCTAATTGTTGTTTATTCAAAACTTTTGTCCTTTTTCCTGCTTATTCATCAGATTCCCCTATATAGTTTTTGTCATTGTGGACAAACTGTTAGTGCCTTATTGGGCAATAAACTGATTCAAACACTCTCCTGTGTTTTCGCATATTTTTGGCTTATCAAGATCGCCACCGTGAACACCTGTATCTTGCCCTTCAGCATTCATCATCACATAACGTGCAGCGTTCCATAACTTATTGCAAAAATTACGATACCCGCCAATGCGACCCATATCGAAATTAATATCACGCCCCGTCGAAGCCAGTGATGCAAAAATCATATGAAATAAGGGGTCAATCCTATTTTTTTTCGTGCTCGTTCCTTAGCATGATGATTAGCGATAAGTTTTTTCAAAATATGTTACATCCGGTAATTTTTTGAAATGTGCATCTGATGTAATGAGTTCCGCTTTATGAAATTGGGCAGTCGCATAAATAATTGAATCTGCAAATGAGAGTTTGTATTCAATAGATAAGTCAGCCGCAGAGAGCGCAATAGATGTCGACAGATGGATTACTTCGGCTTGCTCCGTTAAGGCTACCGCTTCAAGCGCCTGCTGAACTCCTCTTTTTTGTACGACCCATTTATAAAGCTCAAACTGAACAGAAGTTGGAACAATGTTGGCTTCAATTTGGTTGAAATAGGGTTCATATTGATCATTCAATGCCCCATTAGTAAGCCATTCAATCCACCCACATGTGTCGATCAAAATCACTATAAAACCCTTTCCTGACCGTCTCGATATTCAGAAGGATTATTGTATTCACAGGGTGACAACATCCCCCGCGCTTCCTTCATAGAACGCAAAGGGATGAGCTCAATAATGTTTCCTCTCGCAATTAAAGTAAACTGCTGCCCCGCTGTTAAATTTAAATCCTCTCGAATTGCTTTCGGAATGGATAATTGGAATTTGCTGGAAAGTTTGGCTTGCAACATATTTTTTACCTTTTCATGAACGATAAAAATAGAGTAAAACATCATAGTTTAATAAGCAATATTCAGTATCCTTTTATCCCCATTATCCGTAAAATAGATTTATAAAAATTAAATGAGGAATAATCATAGTGAAGACCATGCCCGCTTCAAAGGTGAGTAAAGAGTTCGGCCGATTTCTTGATACCATCCAAAGAGAGCCTGTACTCGTAACCAAAAAAAATCGTCCTGTTGCTGTAACTCTATCCATTCAGGATGCAGAGACCCTATTACAGATGCAGACTGAAGTTGGTATAAAGCAGGGTCTTGCAGATATAGGCGCTGGCCGCTTTAATGAGTTCACACCGACACTTGCAAAAAATGGCTTAATTACAGCAACTCAATCTTGGCATACTGCTCTTTCAACTGATCCACCGTTGCCCGCATTTCGCTGACTCGCTGCTTCTCTTGCGCGACAACAGTTGAAGGCGCACGATCCACAAATTTTGGATTAGATAATTTTGCGACGCACTTAGCCAAATCTTTCTCTACTTTTTCAATCTGCCTCGTCAGGCGCGTTAACTCAGCCTCTTTATCAATCAGCCCATGCATCGGAATCAGCAGTTTCATTTCACCCAATAACGCTGTGGATGATTCAGGTGCTTCATCAGCTGATGCCAGCCAGTCAATATTTTCAAGACGTGCGACCTTCATCAAAACACTGCGATTACGCTCTAAGCGGCTCTGATCTTCTGAAGAACCATTTTGTAATAACACAGGCAATAGTTTGCCTGGGGCAATGTCCATACTGCTGCGAATTTGCCGCACACCCATCACGAAGCTCATGACCCATTCCATTTCTGCGACCGCAATCGAATCAATTTTATCCGCTTGCAACGAAGGATAAGGTTGCAGCATGACAGTTTCACCTGTAACGCCTGAAAGTGGAGCCAGCCGCTGCCAAATTTCTTCGGTAATAAAAGGGATAATTGGATGAGCCAGTCGTAATATACTTTCAAGCACCGTCACTAATGTATGGCGTGTGCCTCTGAGCAATGCATCACTACTCGTTTCAGAATTCAGAACCGGTTTGGATAGTTCCAGATACCAATCACAATAGTCATTCCATACAAATTCATAAATCGCTTGCGCAGCGTGATCAAAGCGATAACCGTCCATCGCCTCCCTAACTTGACCGGCCACGACCTGTAAGCGTGAAATAATCCAGCGATCCGCTGCGCATAGCTCAAGCTCGCCACCGTGAACACCTGTATCTTGCCCTTCGGTGTTCATCATCACATAACGTGCGGCGTTCCATAACTTATTGCAAAAATTACGATAGCCGCCAATGCGACCCATATCGAAATTAATATCACGCCCCGTTGAGGCCAGTGATGCAAATGTAAAACGCAATGCATCCGTGCCATAGGCAGAAATACCTTCCGAAAACTCTTTACGCGTCGCTTTTTCGATCTTTTTAGCCATTTCGGGCTGCATCAAACCGGTATTGCGTTTGGCCACCAGAGTTTCCAAATCAATGCCATCAATAATATCAATAGGGTCAAGAACATTACCTTTTGATTTGGACATTTTTTGGCCATGTGAATCACGCACCAAACCATGAATATAAACTTCTTTGAATGGAACCTCGCCGGTAAATTTAAGCCCCATCATGATCATGCGAGCGACCCAGAAAAAGATGATATCGAAGCCTGTAACTAATACATTATTAGGATAAAAAGTTTTCAGTTCTTCTGTTTTTTCTGGCCAATCCAATGTTGAAAACGGCCATAATGCAGACGAAAACCACGTATCCAATACATCCTCGTCTTGCTGCAATCTGACATCCGCTTGCAGGCCATGCTTTTCACGCACTTCATCTTCGCTGCGCCCGACATAAACCTTGCCTTCATCGTCATACCAGGCTGGGATGCGATGCCCCCACCAAATTTGACGACTGATGCACCAATCTTGAATATTATTCATCCATTCAAAATAGGTATTTTTCCAATTATCAGGAACAAATTTAATATCCCCGTCTTTAACTGCTTTAATGGCCGGCTCAGCCAACGGCGCTGTTTTAACGTACCATTGATCGGTTAATAGAGGCTCAATAATCGAATGTGAGCGATCGCCACGCGGCACCATCAATTTATGGTCAACAACCTTTTCCAGCAATCCTGCTGCTTGCAGATCGGCAACAATCAGTTTTCGTGCTTCAAAACGATCCAGGCCACGATATTTTTCGGGCATTTCGTCATTAATACAGGCATCAATCGTAAAAATATTAATCTTCGGAAGATCATGTCGCTGACCCATTTCATAGTCATTAAAATCGTGTGCCGGTGTAATTTTGACACAACCTGTACCAAACTCCTGATCGACATAATCATCTGCAATAATTGGGATTTTTCGATCGCTGAGTGGCAATTCAATCATCTGTCCAATCAGATGTTGATAACGCTCATCATCAGGATGCACCGCGACCGCACTATCGCCTAACATCGTTTCGGGACGCGTGGTCGCCACCACCAGATGGCCGCTGCCATCAGCCAATGGGTAACGCATGTGCCATAAATAGCCATTTTCCTCGCAAGAGACCACTTCAAGATCAGAGACCGCTGTATGCAATACCGGATCCCAGTTCACTAAACGCTTACCGCGATAGATCAGACCTTCTTCATGGAGGCGAACAAACACTTCGGATACCGATGTCGATAAGCCATCATCCATCGTAAAGCGTTCACGCGACCAATCCAGCGATGCGCCCATACGCCTTAATTGACGTGTGATATGGCCGCCCGACTCTTCTTTCCACTGCCAGATACGCTCGACAAATTCATCCCGCCCTAAATCGTGACGTGACTTCCCTGTCGCCGCTAATTGGCGCTCCACCACCATTTGAGTGGCAATTCCCGCATGATCCGTTCCTGCCTGCCATAAAGTATTGTTGCCTTTCATACGATGATAACGCACCAACGTATCCATCAAAGTATCTTGAAAAGCATGCCCCATGTGCAACGTTCCAGTGACATTGGGGGGAGGAATCATGATGCAGTACGATGGTTGGCTCAAATCACCTGAAGGTTTGAAATACCCTTTCTCTTCCCATTGCTGGTACCAGTGCTGCTCAATATTTTGTGGGTTATATGCTTTGTCCATACTCATAGTTTTGTATTGTATTTTTTTCGTAAAAAAGGATTGGTTTATTCTTTAAATTTAAAGCTGGTGCGTCTCTGGCTTGCAGCCTTGCGCGGTATAAAAGCGATAACGTTCACGCCCATGTTCTTTCACTTCAGTTTGCTGATCGACTAACTCAGCCACCCGTTCAAACTGATTCCAAAATGGTGGCACATTTGTAGCCAATGTAATTAACACATCACTCTTGCCTGCGGGCTCATCTGCATAGCCCAGTAAAACAGGCGGTGGAAATTCGCCTGCTTGATGGCTTAGTGCATGGGGTATAAAACTATCTTGGGAAAAAGTCCAGAGCAGATCATCAAGTTGAGCCGCTTGATCGCTCGACTCGGCATGAATATAGATGTGTCGCCCCTGCTTATATGCTTTATTAACCAGACGACAAACCCACTGTAAACGACGCTGCGGTGAATCTGTCGGTATCAAGTAAAAATTAATTTGAGTCATAGGGGCGCATTGTACAGATCAGTTGAAACTGTCGCTAGCGCACCAGAAATAATGGCAGGATTTAATGCTTTCATACTCTATCTGCACCAATGTTTTACCGGTTTGACCGGCATTTCCACTGGTGTATTTGTTGGCTACTCCTTTCAATTTCATAAAGTTTATGGCATTATATCGCAATATTTTTGTGATATTTAACCTACCCCTTCATTTTTTAACATTTTTATTTTTCGTGGTATATACAGCAATATCTTCAGATAGATTTCATGAAGAGTTGTCGATGTTTTCATATCACCTTATTACAGTGGGTAATATAATGATAAACTCAAGTGAGCTGTTCTATGTCATCGTTAGGTGATTCTTCAAGAGAAAACATCTGTACATTTTCAAATGCCTTACGTTTATGTGATATTCTATCTGTAATTTTTGGTGGCTGGATTGCTTACATAATTAAGTTTGGAGCCACTCCAATGCCAGCGCACTATGTTAGTGCCATCTTTATTGCAGCACTCTTAGTGCTTTTGATATTCCCGATATCCAACACCTATCACTCATGGCGTAATAATCTCTGGTCGCACCAAATCCGAATAGTTTTAAGTAGCTGGCTTATCGTTGCATCCATAATGATCGCTGTCGCATTTTTTTCAAAAACAAGCGCTGATTACTCTCGAGACTGGTTGTTCATATGGTCTTCAGCCAGCTTGATTTTCTTTTTTGGCTCTCGCTATATTTTGCGATACATTTTAAACCTAATACGAAAAAAAGGCCTTGATAAAAAAAACTTGCTCATTATTGGAGCAGGAGATTTAGGACAAAGTATTGTCAGCCAATTACAGACTAAAAAATACTCAGAATTCAATATTGTTGGTTATCTAGATGATGACCCAACACTCCACAAACAAAGAATTAATGGGCTTGTTTGTCTGGGAGATATTAATCAAATAGAAGCCACCGTCAATAAGCTGAATGTGAATGAAGTTGTCATCGCCCTCCCCTTCAGGTCTGCAAAACGTACTCAAGAAGTGACACATATGCTAAGGCATAACACGGCTACGATACGTTATATCCCGGATATTTACGGGCTAAACTTAATGAACAGCTCCGCGACAAAATTTGCTGGTTTCCATGCACTTAATCTATCTGAAACGCCAATGAATGGCATTAATATTATTATCAAGACACTGGAAGATAAAATTTTGTCAGCACTGATATTGCTACTTATAAGTCCCCTGTTTATTGTGATTTCAATCGCAGTGAAGCTCAGCTCACCTGGCCCCATATTTTTCAGACAGCAGCGGGTCAGTTGGAATAATAAAACGTTTGACATACTGAAATTTCGCTCCATGCCTGTTAATGTTGAGAAACAAAACGGGGCTCAGTGGGCAACGAAAGGAGAAAATCGAGCTACACGAGTCGGTAGTTTTCTACGCCGCACCAGCCTTGATGAACTGCCGCAATTTATCAATGTTCTTAAAGGTGAGATGTCCATCGTCGGACCCAGACCCGAAAGACCTGTTTTTGTTGATAAATTTAAAGATGAAATCCCGCAGTACATGCAGAAGCATCTAGTTAAGGCTGGCATTACAGGCTGGGCGCAAATTAATGGATGGCGTGGTGACACTGATTTAAAAAAGCGGATTCAATATGACCTTTATTATATAGAGAACTGGTCCATTTTATTTGATTTAAAAATCATATTTTTAACTATTTTTAAAGGATTTGTCCATAAAAATGCCTACTAATTAAAAAAGCTATTTTTAAATACGTTTTAATTTGATACTCTCACTCTCTCTCTTTAGTGTAATTTCAATTGTCGTTTTAGAAGCTACGGTTTGCTCTGGTTATTGATAACATAGGGCTCGTGGTTACACTTATCAATTATTTTTTGGGTTTAAAATATGATCAGCTGGTTGTGGTTTACATTGTGTGTAACATTTATATTTATGATAATTTACCCTTACGTAATCTATCCACTAATCCTTTTACTACTCCCAAAAAAAAACACGGTAATCATTGAACCACAAAACGCCTCGTCCACTGAATCTTTCAAAGTCGCTCTTGTTTTTTGTGCATATAATGAAGAACAGGCCTTGCCTGATAAAATTGAAAATATTCGTCAACTGAAAGAACAGCTGCCCTCACTGGAAGTTTATGCTTATTCTGATGCCAGCACAGATGCAACTAATGACTTGTTATTGAATGCTGCGGACATATTACATCCGGTTATAAGTGCAGAGCGTCTCGGCAAAGTATCGGGCATGCATAAACTGATATCCATGATCGACTCAGATATTATAATATTTACGGATGCCAATGTGATATTGGAACCAAAAAGTCTGCCCGTACTAATCAACTATTTTACTGACCCTGACATTGGCTGTGTTTCTGGTCGATTAATGTATAAAGAGATGCACTCATCAACAGCTAAAGTCGGCGGCGTATACTGGAAGCTGGAAGAGTTCATTAAATCTCTTGAGACCAAAACTGGATCCACCATGGGTTGTGATGGTGCGATATTCGCCCGGCGAAGGAAGGGTTACCCTGAAATACCACCCAATTTGGTCGATGACATGGCCGTTTCCATGGCAACAATATTTGATAACAAAAGATGCATATCCGCGCCTGAAGTGATTGCTTATGAAAATGCTGTGACATGCAGCGCAGAGGAGTTCAATCGAAAAAAACGAATTGCCT
The DNA here is from genome assembly GCA_021648145.1 of Gammaproteobacteria bacterium. Classification (NCBI taxonomy): domain Bacteria; kingdom Pseudomonadati; phylum Pseudomonadota; class Gammaproteobacteria; species Gammaproteobacteria bacterium. Next base: position 10,002 of record JAKITI010000027.1, on the reverse strand, counting down.
GTGGTTCATACAGCACTTACCTATTTCAAAAAAGCGCGCTCAAAAATATGTCTATCACCAACCGCTTTAAATTCATTTCACACAAACTTCTTCGCTGGTGGGGCGCACTCTTCATTATTGGTGCGATCTTTAGCTTTTTGATGTGGGGGTTCTCTATAGGCTCTGGATGGCTACTACTGATAACTGTCATATCTGTAATAACTGTTTTTACTCTTGCAGGCAGAGCAGGTGTTCCTGGTATATCGCAAATATATGAAATAGTTATTGCCATATTTGCAACAGGCCTTGGCGTTATTGAGGCATTAACTGGAAAAGAGTACAAAACATGGGATACAGCTAATTCACGCTAATGGAAACGAACCATCAATCACCAACTGCTCAACACCTCATCTACTTTGGCCATAATCGTGATGATGTTGCACTCATACGCCGCATTACATCATTCATGGATGCAGGAGCCAAAGTCACCGCATTTACTTTTCGACGTGATGGCGCAAAAAAAGAATCACCAACAAAGTGGGAAAATATAGACCTTGGTTATGTAGAGCATGCAAAACCAGGTGCTCGACTGCTGGTGATGTTAAAAACTTTGGGTTATATCATCCAAAACCGTCGAATTATTAAGCAAGCAGATATTATATACGCTCGCAATCTCGATATTTTTATTCTTGCCTGGTTTGCAAAATTACTCACACCATTTTCTTCAACTATTATGGTTTATGAATGTCTTGATGTTCACGAGTCCCTTACAAAAAAAACAGTTTCAGCAAGAGTTCTCAGATGGGTAGAACGCCGCATATTGAAACGATGTGATCTGCTTGTAGTGAGCTCACCTGGTTTTATGAAGCATTATTTCGAACCTGTTCAAACTTACAAAGGCCGTAGTTTTCTAGTAGAGAATAAGCTCCATATTGACAGCAGCATAATCAAAAGGCCTGACGTACATACAAATCCAAAATCAGAGAATAAACCCATTAAATTGATATGGGCGGGCATATTACGTTGTCATAAAACACTAAATATCATGAAAGAATTGGCTAGCACAATGGGTAATGATATTGATATACATTTTTGGGGGAAAATTTCACACTTTTTGATACCCGATTTTGAAGATCAAATTAACAATATCCCCAACATTACCTTTCATGGCAGTTACTCGTGGCCAGAGGGGCTTGAAAAAGTTTACAAGGATGCAGATCTTGTCTGGTCACAGGAACTCTCGTGGAGTGGGTATAATTCAGACTGGTTAATACCTAACCGAATTTATGAAGCAAGCTACTTTAACACCCTATCATTAGCCGTTGATGGCACTCAAACCGCTGAATGTGTAAAGCTTAATGAGCTTGGCTATGTTTTGCCTGATGCAAAAATAAATACAGCGACCAACTTAATAGCAAATTTGAATAAGCTTGATATAAATAAGAAACAACATGCATTAAACAACAAACCCGCTTCTGATTTTATTATAACTGAAGATGATACGCATGCACTTATTGGTGCGATTCTGACATGCAAATATACCATACCCAATAAAGATTTAGGTTATAAATGAATTTTATCACTTCAATAAAAGAGTATACATCTATACGAAAACACCCCTGGATAAGCGCTGTCATCGGCATCGTTATAACTGTCCAGATAGTCGAATTAATACTACTAATTCGAAAACATAATTTTTTCACTCCCGGGTTTTTACAACCTTATTCGATAGAATCTCTTCAGGACAGGTTTTTATTCTTTTCAGCTTCAATATATGGTGACCTTTTTTTATACGGTACAGCCGCTTTAGTCTGTTTTTTCATTACATCTCTGCTTAAGAGAAAGCATCAAATAACTGCCTATCATTTCTTTTTTAGCGTGACTACGATATCGCTAACGGTGTTACTGGCAAAATATAAAGCACTTTCATACATGAGTGACACCATAAATTTTGCCATCATAAAAAATATTGCTGGAGGCAGCCTTCTTTCAGCATTAACATATGTCGCCGATGAAGCTGTGATCATTGTTTTCTTACTCTCTATTGCTTTTATAGTGCATTGGATTGGTTACAAATGGTTAAAAAAACATCTGAGTAGAGAGGCATTGACTGAGCAAAAAAATGAAACATTTCTTCTAAGACATATCATACTTTTTTTCACTATCGCACTCGCGGGTTTAGTGTTCATTACAGTGATAGTGCAGCAACATAATAATGTACGATATTTTGTCATCAAAAAAAACAGTTACACGCTATTAACAAGCACATTAGACTCGGCAACTGACTTTGATCGTGACGGTTACGGCTATTTTTCATTTCCGGCAGATCAAGCCATGTTTAACCCACGCATTTACCCAGCAGCAGTCGACATCCCCAACAATAATATTGATGAAGACATGTTACTCGGGGATTTTCAACTCCCCAACAAAGTCTACAGCCTGGATTATTCTGGAGTCACCTCTGATTTTGACTATGTATTTTTCATTATTATTGAAAGTGGCAGAGAAGAAATGTTAACAAAAAAAGTTAACAACCTTATTGTTGCTCCAAACATTCAAAAATTGAGCGAGGCAGGAACAATTTTTCCAAATACATATTCTCACACAGGCTTTACTGTGACTTCGTTAAAGGCCATATTTAATGGAGAATTCATCCCAAAGCATAACCAACGCTCTTTATTTGAAATATTAAAAGAGAGTGGCTATGAGATAAATATATTTTCAGGGCAGGCCAGTTCATTTGGTGATATTAGCAAAGATACCAAGATGAAAGAGACTGCCAATCACCTCTTTGATGCCGTAACAAACATTGATGATCGAGTTTATGCTAGCACCGCCCTCGGATCCCTGCGTTTGAGTGAAGAGACCGTCATAACAGGCGTGACTAGCCACCTAACTAAAGCTAGACCCACAAACAAGCATTTTTATTACATTAATCTTCAAGCGGCTCATTTTCCATACCATTACCCTGGTATGAAAAATTTTCTAGAAGTCCCCCCCATTCCTAGAAACAAAATCTCCATATCAAACCAAGAGTGGGTTGAAAACAGTTATTGGAATGCGATAGCAAGTGCTGATAATGCCATTGGAGAGTTGATCACACACTTAAAAAACCTAAATATCTTTGATAACTCGCTGATTATCATTACAGCAGACCATGGTGAATCACTATTCGATGATGGCACTTTAGGGCATGGGCACAAAATCAACGATGCACAACTAAAAATACCATTAATCACAAATGTTAAAAGCAGTATTATCACTGATCCAATTGGCCAGACTGACATGAGAGAAGTCCTACTTGATTTAATAAACCGTGATAACAATATGACACTTACAAAAAATAAGCTTACATATAGAGAAGCTGTTTTTCACTATTTAGGAAATATTTCCGAACCGGTCCAAATTAGCCATACTTATAGTGATGATAGAATTATTTTTGACTTCAGAACACAAAAAATCATGATTGAAAGTAGTGGTCAATGGAAGCAAATCAACACTATTGCCAAACATACTCAGCACTCTAAAATGTTTGATGAACTTATTTATGAGTGGGAGTATTTGAACTACCAACAAAGCATCAGCCAAGGCGAATAATTCAGGAAAAACTAATGACCACAACAGCATCAATAACCATTGCTATTTCTACATATAACAGACCAAAAGGACTAAAAAAACTTTTAGATGGACTGGCAATCCTTGAGATACCAGAGCCAATAATTTCAACAACGGTTGTTGTCGCTGATAATAGCCTGGATGGAAATGCTGAACAATTAGTGAAAGAGACATCAGTGGGTTTCCCATGGAAAATTGTTTACCTCCATGTACCAGAGCGTGGCATTACTTTTCCAAGAAACAGTGGACTGAGAGAAGCACTTGATAACGGCTCTGATTATCTTGCCTATATTGATGATGATGAAGTGCCACACAAAAAATGGATATGGCATTTATTCACTACACTTAAGGAAACCGGCGCGGCAGTTGTTTCTGGCGGCGTAATACCTATTTTCCAGTCAAAACCATCATGGTGGATCGAGAAAGGTGGCTTCTTTGAAATACTGGGTTACCCCGAAAAGCAACCTATTAATTACGCCCATACAAGTAGTGTGCTAATTGATACAAAAGTTATTAGTGATTTAAAGCTCGTATTTAATCATGAGTTCAGACTCACCGGAGGTGAGGATACTCATTTCTTTAAAACCATGCGAGATGCTGGGTATAAAACGGTATTTTGTAAAGAATCTTTGGTTTATGAAACGATCACCAGTGAACGAGCAAAATTTGGCTGGTTGCTAAAGCGCTGGTTTCGCACAGGAAATACAGATGGCATAATTTTAGCGAGAGAAAACAACAGTGCACTTGGCAATTTAAAACTTATTCTTCAAGGTATAGTCAGAGCCCTCTATGGTCTGATATTCGGCCTTGTAAAAGCGCCTCTTTTAATAATGAAAAATACCGCAAGTTTTGAGTATATTAGAATTATGATGCGTGGTTTTGGGTTTATTGGTGCTGCCACTGGCATGATTTACCAAGAATATCGGACACACAAAAGATAAGAAGCATTTACGCTCTTAAGCCACTAATGATAACTTTTTCACAACTACTCAACGAGTAGTCAAAATTAACAGTAACTACATTTGGTACATAGAAAGAATGAAAGATACAGGCTCCACAAAATTTCCAAAAGACCTTACGGTTTCTGTTTCTATTATAGTCGCTAGTTATAACTCTTCTAAGTTTATTGAACAGTCTCTGTATTCTGCTATTAATCAAACGCTTATTGATATTGAAATAATAGTTGTAGATGATTGCTCAACAGATGATAGCCTGAAAATTATCCATAAAATTGCATCATCTGATAACAGAATTATCGTTCTTGAGTTAATAAAAAATATGGGACCAGCTGGAGCTAGAAATAAAGCAATGGAAATTGCTAGGGGCGAATGGATTGCGATACTGGACAGTGATGATTTTATGCTTCCTAAAAGGCTTGAGATATTACTTAACGAGGCTCGGGCACATGAAGCAGATATTATTGCTGATGATCTCATAGTTTTTCACAACAATGAAGGCATACAGGAACAGAGTTTTTTAAATAAGTATCACGACAAACCTTTCTGGTTGTCAACCGTTCAATTTATTAGCTCTAACATACCATCATACGGATACCTGAAACCGGTCATACGCAGAGAGTTATTTTCCCAGCACCATATAAAATACGATACAAGCCTGAGAAACTCAGAAGATTATTTTCTTATTCTTAAATTACTACTGAAAGGTGCCAAATATTTTATAGTGCCTTTCCCGGGGTATCACTACAGAAAACATGCCGACTCCATCTCTTTTCGAAGAAATATACAGCAACTAAACAGCATGCGTGAGGCTAACAATGAGGTTCTGAAGTCTGTTTCTCCGGATAATATCTGTGTTATTAATGCAATTAATAACACAAACAAATCAATCAACCATGAATGTGATTTTTTATTTTTTATCGATGCATTGAAGAGTTACAACGTCATAAAAATTGGTTATATTGCCATTAAAAACCCCACTGTCATATTGTATTTATATAAATCTTTAAAAGAAAAAATTGAACGGTTACAACAAAACAAATAAATCTTTATGACAATCTCGTTTCAGCCTAAACTCAACCAGACGGTAATGGCTTAAAGCTGTATATTTTATATAATAGAATTTATTAAATGTTATGAAGAAGTTAAATATCCGAAGTGTAGTGGCAACCAAATAATGAAATTAGGCTTTAGAAACAAAGGAGTTCAGCGTTACTGTTGCAAAACCCCTAATGTAAAATGAACACTTTCATGCTGAGTTATCGAAATAGCTTACTGGCTTGCCAGATAAATCCAGCTTCTTATGCTTAGGCATATTCGACGAAAATCTGCGTAATTATATATTTAATTTGTGAACTAAATGACAGCTGAAAAAAATCGACGTATTGTAAAAAATACTAGTATCTTATACTTCCGTATGATCTTTACTCTCGGGGTATCATTGTATATATCTAGAGTCGTGTTAAACACTCTAGGGATTGAAGACTACGGTATTTATAGTGTAGTTGGCGGATTTGTAATTATATTTAGCTTCTTAAATAATTCTATGGCAACAGCCACCCAACGTTTTCTTTCATTTGAAATAGGAAAAAATAATTTCCCCCAGTTAACTAAAGTCTTTAGTATGAGTGTGAATATCCACTGGGTTATTGGCGCTGTAATCTTTATCCTCGCTGAAACCATTGGTTTATGGTTTGTAAATACAAAACTGAATTTACCTGAAGAAAGAATGGCTGCTGCTATTTGGGTTTATCACCTTTCAGTTTTTTCGTTTGTTGTTACGATAGTTAGCGTACCTTATAACGCATTAATTATCGCACACGAGCGTATGAATGTGTTTGCATGGATTACTATTGTTGAGGTTTTTTTGAAGTTGTTTGCTGTCTTTGTGTTGCAGTGGTACGCCTTTGACAAGCTTGAGCTTTATGCTGTATTGATGTTTGCTGTTGCATTGATTGTTCTATTTTTTTATTGGTTTTATTGTAAACGCAATTTTTCTGAAGCTAGGTTTCGTATTTTTTTAGATTATTCATTGTTCAAATCAATGATGTCTTTTTCAGTGTGGAGTCTTTGGGGTAATGTCGCATTCGTGATGTATGGACAAGGGGTGAATATTCTTCTTAACATTTTTTTTGGCCCTGTTATCAATGCAGCTAGGGGAATCGCATATCAGGTGCATGGAGCAGTAAGTGGGTTTGTTCAGAACCTTCAGATGGCTATGAACCCGCAGATTATTAAGTCGTTTGCTGAGGGAGATTTGAAATATATGCATCAACTTATATTTCAAAGTTCAAAGTTTTCCTTTTTTTTACTATTTATTGTGTCACTTCCTATTCTATTGGAGGCAGAATCTATTCTTAAATTGTGGCTTGGTGTAGTGCCCGAATATACGGTTATATTTACTCAGTTGGTGATAGTTAATGTCTTAATTGACAGTGTTTCTGGTTCGTTAATGACCGCTGCACAAGCTTCGGGGAAAATTAAGTTGTATCAAATGGTTGTTGGAGGATTGCTTTTATTGATTCTGCCGATATCGTATATATTTCTAACATATGGATTCCCGCCTGATGTGACTCTATTAGTGAGTATAATAGTTTCAGTTTTGGCATTTATTGCTAGGTTAGTTATTATTAGGCTTTTAGTTGAACTCTCAATATCAGAGTATCTAAGAAAAGTTATATTACCGATAATACCGGTGGTACTTTTGTCGATTATTTTGCCGATAACTTTTAAGTTTCTTTTTTTGGAAGGACATCTTAGGTCAATAACTGTTTGTATCTCTTCTGTGGTGTCGATTATTGTCGTAATATATTTCGTTGGTTTAAATAGAGATGAGCGATTATTCATAGTAAATAAACTTAATAATTTTTATATTAATGTCAGAAAATCTTGAACTCAGGATTCACCTTTATTGTTAAGTATTGAGGTTTTATTTTAGTGAGTGTTTTAGAAAAAATTGAAATTTTTATAACGAAACGATTGCCACCAGTATGGTTAGGTAGGTTTAGGCTTTTAGTGGAGATAGTGATATACCCTATTAATTGTATTTACGATTCGTATAGATATGCATATTATTCATCTACAATAAAGTATACGAAAAATAAAATAAAGCTGCGGGCAATGCTTATCAAAAATTTTCATATTATTGAAAAGGGGTTATCACTTAGTGAACCCAGGCCTGGGTTTGGTCAACCTGTTGTTATAAATACACTAAAACAACTTAATAAATATATAGAGCATCATGGCATTGATGATACTGTATTTAATACTATAAACACATTGCGTGCTTTTCAAGAATTTAATAAACGGCATGGTATTGTATTAGAGTTTTTAGATGTGGCTTTAGATGAGTTGAGTGAGGTGATGTCTCAATCTCAAAATCATCAAGGGGGAGTCATTTCTGTAAGGCGTGACAAAATAATTTCACAGTGTTCTGGAAACTTTAAACAGCTAGCAAATAATAGGCATAGTATTCGAGTATTTGATACTGTTCCTGTTTCAGAAGATATAATAAGAGAAGCAGCAGAAATAGCAAAAAAAACGCCGTCAGTGTGTAATCGGCAGACTGCTAAAATATTTGTATATGGCTCGAAAGAGAAAAAAAATAGGTTGTTGGCTTTGCAGAGTGGGAATCGTGGTTTTGGAGATTTGGCTAGCCATATTGTAGTAATAACTTCAGATTTACAGTGTTTTACTGGTACTGGAGAGCGGAATCAAGCTTACGTGGAAGGTGGATTAATGGCGATGAGCTTTGTTTATGCTCTACAGTCATTAGGTGTAGGTTCATGTTTCCTGAACTGGTCAGTAACTGCTGATTTAGATATGGCATTAAAAAAAGTTGCTAGAATACCTGCGTCTCATGTTGTTGTTTCCCTTATTGCTATAGGTAACATACCTTCTGAATTGAAAGTAGCTGAATCACCAAGGCTAAGTTTGGATCAAATTCTTCATATCCAATGATTGATTTCTACATTTAATTTAGGTGAATCTAAACACAGAGAAAATCATAATTAAATAGTGGTTCATCTATGGTTTTAAACAGCAACTGTTGAGCCGCCTTTATTGAAATGCTTAACCCTAGTTACTCGGGTGTATCATTATCATCGTGCATTTATCGGATATTTTAAAAATAATGGGACAATTATGAAAATAGGCATTCTTACTCAACCTTTGCATAACAACTATGGTGGTTTGCTGCAGGCATATGCATTGCAAACCATATTAAAAAAGATGGGGCATCAAGTCATAACCGTTGATCTTCCAATGAACGATAGTAGAAAAGGTTACTTGTTTTACCTTAGAACAATTGGCGCGGTAATTAAGAGATCTATTCTTCGGTATATATTCCGTAAAAATATTGCGGTCAATATATGGCCAACAGAAAGAAACAAAAGAATATTTTCACAACATACGCGGCGCTTTGTAGATGAAAACATTCAGACTACGTCTGAAATTGAATGTGCTTCTCAACTACCAAGTTTGAAAAAGTGCTCTTTTGATGCATACATAGTTGGCAGTGACCAAGTATGGCGACCAATATATTCTCCTGGATTATCGCACTTCTTTCTCGATTTTCTAGATGATAATGATCAAGTTAAGCGAGTCTCTTATGCTGCTTCTTTCGGCGTTGAACAGTGGGAATTTACCACAGAGCAGACAGAGGTTTGTGGGGGATTAGCAAGAAAATTTGACGCTATTTCAGTTCGTGAAGATACGGCTGTAGATCTTTGCGAGAAATATTTTAGCGTTAAAGCTAAACAAGTTTTAGATCCTACTTTTTTGTTAAATAAAGAAGATTATGTAGCTCTAGTTGAAAAAGACGATCTTCCTGAAAGTAAAGAGAGTGTAATAAGTTATGTGATGGATTTAACGCAAGATAAAAGAAAAATAATAGATCAAGTTTCTGCTTCGCTAGATCTTGAAGTTTTTATGGTAAATAAATCATTAAATATTTCTGGCAAGGAAAGCAACGATTGCATATTTCCTCCTGTTACGCAGTGGCTACGTGGTTTTATGGATGCAGAGTTCGTTATAACAGATTCGTTTCACGGTACCGTCTTTGCCATTATATTTAATAAGCCATTTTTAGCTATTGGAAATGATAATCGTGGGTTGACACGCTTTACTTCTGTGCTTAAATTATTTAATTTAGAAAGTCGGCTAATAACGTCTTCCCAAATGTTAAGTGAAGAGCTTCTCAAGCAACCAATAAATTGGAAACGTGTGAATGCAACATTGTCAAGTAAAAAAGCTGAATCGATTAGTTTTCTTGAAGAAGGGCTATATAGGACACCCAGTGCGCCAAGCGAAGCTGGTAATAAATAGACGGTGATGGCTTAAAGCTGTAATTATTTGATATAATAGCATTTATGAAATGTTATGAAGAAATTAAATGCCCGAAGTGTGGTGGCAACCAAATAATGAAATCAGGGCTTAGCAACAAAGGAGCTCA
>JAKITI010000026.1 GCA_021648145.1 Gammaproteobacteria bacterium | reverse complement strand
CATTAGTGATTTCCCAAGGGTCATTTAATCCCAAGGCAAGGGCAAATATGTCACTGCTATTCATGATATTATTAACCTGAAAAATAGGATGGTAATGTACCATTTACACTCGATCTGGCATAGACCCGAATAAATAATTAGTCGACAAATCAAAAAAACGCTACCCCTAAAATAAGGGATTTAAATAGTGTTAGATAAAGCAAATAATAATGGTGGGATGATAGTTGTGTATAAAAAATAAAGTAGTACAGCAACTTTACAAATCATAACTGAGTCTTTAATTAGAGCATTTTTTGCAAAATATGAGGAAGTCGCTGCTGCTCCTCGTTTTCAAATTATGCATTTTTAGTTGATTTTACAAAGGAAAATACTATGAAAAAAATAGTTTCTGCAACACCTCTATGTGAAACAAGGTTTGTTTTGTTCTCTAAGTTCAATATTCTGCATCAAACTTGTCGGTGCATTTTCGTGAGTTTATTGTTTTTAATCAGTGTGTCGGCTTGGGCAGGTGAAGACCAGTGTGAACTGACAGATAATTATGATGGCACCATCTCAGATTCCAATACTGGATTGATGTGGTTGCAGGATGCTGATTTTATGGAAGATGCAACCTGGAATGCAGTAAAATCACAACTGGAGACATTGATGGTGGGCGGTTACAGTGATTGGCGGTTACCCGAAATTGAAGAACTGGGGAATTTATATGTAACCTTAAACAGCTCAGGAACATTTCAGCCCACACCATTTATCAATCTTGATGTCAATGGGCAAAGTGATTGGCATTGGTCTGGTACACAAGCGAGTGATGTGTGTTGGTGGAGATATTGCCAGAATCGCGCCTGGATTCTGAGTTTCGAGACGGGAACAACTTATGAAGTAGAAGTAAATTATGCTCTAAATTCAGTGCTGGTTAGAACTGAAGGCGAACCATCATGTGGTAGTTAATTTATTGGTAGTGGGGGAGGTGGCTTAAAGTTGTGAGTTTTATCCCACTACTCAATTTTTTCCCCAACCTCAAATATCAAACGCACTGTTGTGCCATGATGATTTGACTGCAGCTCAAGTTTGGCTCCAATATCTTTAGCACGATATTGCATGTTTTTCATACCATGCCCTTGCTGATTTGCACGGACAATGCCTGATCCATTATCACTTATTTCTATATAAACCTGATGATCAGGTAGTGTGCCAGTGGTTACTGTGATCGTGGTGGCATGTGCATGTTTGATAATATTAACAATAGTTTCCTGTATGATTCGCATGATTTGCAAAGTATGGTGTGGGTCAGAAACCTGAATGGATGGTAAGTCACCAATTTTCCAGTTTAATTGTAACCCTGACTTTTCCAGCTGTGGTTGTATACGAGCACGTAGCATACCTAGTATAGAGGGAAGATCTTTTTCCAGTGGATCAAAAGAGTCAATAGTAAGCCTTAAATCCTGTAAAGAATTTTTCAATGCTTCTTCTATGGATTTAATATCCTTTTCACCGGCTTGGATCATCGCGAGTGTCGTTACTAATTGTCCACCCACGCCATCATGCATATCTCGCATAATGCGTTGTCGTTCTTCGTTAAGAATATGCTTTTTATTTTGTGTTTGATCTTCCTGTATTTCATCTGATTTTTTAAGTGCATCGATAAAACGCATTAATAGTACCCAGCAAAATACACTGACGATGGCAATTGCACTGTATTGTATGAAATAGCCCTGTGTTCTGGGTAAAAAACCATTGATGACAAACCAGTCATGTAAGCCGAAAGAAAGGGCGATCCCAGAGGCGGTAAGTAACAAAAATATCTTTATATTTTGATTTTTTTGATGGGCTTTAAGTATTAAAACAGATAAATAAAGCCCGATAATAAGCGATACAGTATCCCATACATGAAATGCTATTGGATAAAACCAATGTGGTTTAAATGCGGCAATGGCCAGCATGATCGCGCTTGAAAATACACCATAATAGAATAGTGCCTTTTCATGTTTTTGATGGGTTTTGGCTAGAATACGATGAACGAATATCAGCATAATGATCATGAGCCAGCACAGGCTTGCTTTCCATAGCCAGTCCCAAAATACTCGGTCAACAGGAATGTTTGTAATGAATAGATTGAGGTTATGAATGGCCCAGATAAAAACAAGCAGTGCGAACCAACCATTAATGACTTCTGCCTTTCGGTAAAACCAAAACACTGCAATAAAACAACCGACCCCAAGCATGATGATCGTAATAATTATAATAATCTCAATTTTTGCAAAATAATATGAGTTGTAAGCAGGTTTTAATGTGCTGTCTGAACCAAGGTAGATTTTACCCAGCAAGCCTCTTCCTGGTTGATCCGTTGCGATTTGAACTAAAAAGTCATTTTTCCCTACATTGAACAAATCGGCAGGAATGGACAGGTAAACAGGCTTGTTCCAGTTATTAGCTAATCTGGGTTCAAATGAGCCACCATTACCAATTAATTTATCATTCAGGTAGGCGCTCATATTCATGTTGATGTGAGGGAAAAAGATTCCCCAGGTTTGGTTGGGCGGCTCTTCGAGTGTGATTGAAAAGCGATACCATGCATATTGAAATGGCTCTTTACTATTTTTTAGCCAGTCATCCGGTAGGCGCTGTGGTTGCCATGAGGATGCTTTATCAACAGTGGTTTGAGATGAGGTGTAAATAACATCAGCCGTGGAAATTTCTATATCATGAGGGATGTTATACGGCTTAATAAGAGCAAGAAGTAGCCAAGACAATATAATACATAAAATGGTAATTAAATATTGGCTTTTAACGCTCATTTTCTTTGTAAAATAACTTTTATTTACAGTCCTTTCAATAAACCCAGTTGCCTTGCTTCATAAACTGCTTCATTGCAAGAGTGCACAGCCAGTTTACGATAGATTTTTTTAAAGTGGGAGTTTATCGTATGGCTGGATAGACCAAGCATTTTAGCTGTTTCGCTGTAGGTAAACCCTTTGGATGACAGGTTGAGAACTTCCACTTCACGGTTTGTTAAATCTGATTGCTGTTTTGCCTTGGCACTGTTTTGCGATGGATCATACAAACGATGCAGCAAATGTCGGGCAATTGTTGGGCTCATTGGGGAGCCCCCTTGCAATAACTGATGGAGTGACTTTATAATTTCTTCATCAGATTCATCTTTAAGCAAATAGCTATGCGCTCCGGCTTCAATGGCATTGAGTACATGTTGCTCGTCACCAAAAACGGATATGACCATAATTTCAGTGTTCGGATGCTGAACCGCAACGGCTTGGATGATTTCAATCCCGCTACCATCCGGTAACCCAAGGTCAACCAATAGAATGTCAGGGATTTTTTGGTTTAAAAAATGCCGTGCACTTGCTAATGTATCTGCGCTTGCAATGATAGAAAATTCAGGGCGGGTTGAGATGGCTTGAATCAGCCGCTCGCGTGTTTTTGGATCATCTTCAATAATGGCTACAGTATGATATTGCATGGTGAGTAACCTTTTGAATTATTGTATTTTTATATAAAGTCCCTCTCTTATTCATTCTCTTCCTAATTCCAAAGAGCTGCAAGGTAATTTTTACATTATTTTTGGAACTGCTTAACACTTTGAACGGATCGTAATACAGAGTTATTTAGAGGGCTTTATTTTCCTACGAAAAAGATCGTTGTGGCGACTGACCAAACGATCAAGAAACAGCAGACCATCAAGGTGGTCGATTTCATGTTGAACAGCGCGTGCTTCAAAGCCTTCGCAGGTGTAGCTATGCTGTTTCCCCTGTTCATCATATGCATCAAGAGTGATTCTCTCTGCACGGATGACGTTGCCGGTATAATCAGGAACAGACATACAGCCTTCTCGACCAATGACCATGCCATCCCAGTGTGTTATTTCAGGGTTAATTAATACCATTTTTCCTTGATGTTTGAGCGGCTTTTTTTTCCTGCTTCGTTCGGCCATGCTCGACACATCAACAATAACAATACGTTGATTTTTTCCGACTTGAGGAGCAGCTATTCCTACACCACCTGGCCCTGCTCGCATTGTTCTTTCGAGGTCAGATAAAAAAAATCGCAAATCATTGTCAAATTTTTCTACAGGTTTGGCGATACTTTTTAGACGTTTATCGGGGTATGTAATGATTTTGTAGGTTGTCATGGATTAACCAATCATGGTTTCAATCGGGGATAGATGTGTATCAATGTCATTTAGTTTTACTTGACTGAGTGCCAATTCCAGTGGTTCAATTCCTTGTGTTGCACGGCCTTCAATATGCATGATGTAGAGTGGTTTTTCTTTGCTGCCTCCTACATCTGATTCCAGATCAAGAATATCCAGCCCGGCATCAAAGAGTGCGTTGGTGGCTTGAGCCACAATACCGGCTCTATCTGCGCCAAATACTGAAATACGAACATCGGGCACGATATGTTGGTGCAGCTTTGCATCAATGGCATCCACATGAATTTTTAATTCAAGTTGATCAGTAACAGGAGCCAGCATACTTTTTAGAGCATCAGCATCACCTTCATAAGAGACCATGAGCATGATGCTGAAATTTCCACCGAGCCTCATCATTGAAGCTTCTCCCAGATTGCAGCTGTTTTTAAACAATACGCTTGTTATTCGAGCGACGATGCCTGCTTTATCTTTTCCCACTAACGTGAGCATGAACCAGTTTTTCATTGCTTTTCCCCCAGGTTTTTTGCTGTTTAGAGCACTTATGTCAACCAAATTAGTGTTGCCATGCGCCCCGTCGTTTGGTCTCTGCGAAATGAGTAAAATCGTTTTTCATCATGATAAGTACAAAAATCACCACCGTAACAAGCGGTAATGCCTTGGCTTTTGAGCCGTTGCCTTGCCAATTGGTATAAGTCTACGAGCCATAAGCTATTAGATTGTTTTGTGAAAGCCATTTTTGCTTGCTCATCATGTGCGATAAAAGCATCTCGTACGTCATCACCTGATTCAAAAGCCTTGGGGCCGATTGCCGGGCCGAGCCATGCGATGAGTTCATTGCCAGGACAGCCCATGGTATTGATCGTCTGCTCAATAATGCCATCCGCCAATCCGCGCCATCCGGCGTGTATGGCGGCGACCGTTGTGCCTGCTTTGTTACATAGAAGAACGGGTAAACAGTCCGCAGTTTGAATCGTGCAAATAATATTTTTTTCATGGCTGTAACAGGCATCGGCTTTGATCGGTTGAGTGATGTGAGCTGCATTAACAGCTTGAGTGCCATGCACTTGCTCAAGCCAGTGTAATCGTGATGGAAGGTTGAGGGTGGATTGCAAGTGCTGCCGATTTTTCTGTACAACATCTGGGTCATCTCCGACATAGGTGGAGATATTCATAGAGTTATAAGGGGATTGACTCATGCCACCGTTACGCGTGGTTGTGATGGCTCGAACATTTTCAGGGGCGGGCCAATCAGGAGTGATCCAGTCATGCATGGTTTTGAGTATCCTCTCTCAATACGCTTAATAGGTGAGTCATGTCGTTTGGCAGAGGGGCGTTCCATGACACTGTCTCTCCGCTACTCGGATGATCGAATGTGAGGCGAAGCGCGTGCAGTGCCTGACGTTTAAAACGTCGTAGTGTTTCATCTAATGCTTCGCTGGCGTGCGGCGGAATGCGTAACCTGCCGCCGTATACAGGGTCGCCGACTAACGGGTGTTTGAGGTGTGTCATATGAACACGTATTTGATGGGTGCGCCCTGTTTCTAATTTAACATCAATAAATGTGTGTAGGCGGAATTTTTCTGCGACCCGATAGTGAGTGGTAGCGTGTTTGCCATTATGATTTACGGCCATGCGTTTACGATCAACCGGGTGGCGACCAATGGGCGCTTCAATGGTGCTTCCTGCCACCATTGTGCCGTGAACGACGGCTTGATATTCACGACTGATACTGCGCTCTTGAAGTTGTTCAACCAAGTATTTTTGTGAGGAGAGAGTCCGCGCGACCACAAGCAGACCTGTCGTATCCTTATCGAGACGATGTACAATGCCGGCTCTTGGAATATTGACCAGTTCTGGCTCATGGTGCAAGAGTGCATTCAGTAAAGTGCCCGCTTGATTGCCTACGGCGGGGTGCATGACCAAACCGGCAGGTTTATTGACAATAATCAAGTCATCATCTTCAAAGATGATGTTAAGTGGAATTGCTTCGGGTTGTGATTCAGTCTGCTTCTCTAAAACAGGGTGCAAGGTCACATGCTCACCGCCTGAGACTTTGGTTTTCCCCGGAAGACCTGTTTTGTTGTTGATTATGATATGCCCGTCGTGCAACCATTGCTGTAGTTTTGAACGTGAATAATCGACAAATAAATTGGCTAAAACCCAGTCGAGCCTTTTACCAGACATTGATTCAGGAATATCGGCTTGTAACATTGGTGAGTGATTCATAAAATTACTGACTATTGTTGAAGTACCTTTAATAACAGTTATCTTATACTAAGAATGAGGCGCGGTTGTCATGCGATTGAAAAAAACACTCATAATGGTTGGATTATTACTGGCCGCAACGGGGTGTTCCCAGCAACAGGTTAAACACGACTCATCTCAGTCAACGAGATATCATTATGACGTGGGGATAGAACGGGTCAAGCAAAGTCACTTTACGACGGCAATCAATGAGTTTAAAACCCAGATAAAACGATACCCTGATGCCCCTGAAACTGAAAAAGCGACATTACAATTGGTTTATGCTTATTACAAACAGAAGCAGTTGAATGATTCAATTTCTATTGCGGAAAAATATATAGAAAAATACCCCGTAAGCAGTAAACTGGATTATGCCTATTACTCAAAAGGGTTGGCGCTCTTTGATCTTGGACTGGAGCAAGACTCAAAAAATTCTGACTCGTCAGATGAAAGTATACGTCAAGCCTACCAAAGTTTTTCAGCACTCGTTAATCGGTTTCCTGAAAGTAAGTATGCATATGATAGCATTCAGAGAATGACGTTCTTGCGTGATAAACTGACTGAAAATGATGTCGGTCGGGCACGTATGGCATTGAATGACGGAAAGTATAAAGAAGCCGTTGTCTATGCCAAGTATATTATTGAAAATTATAAAAATACTCCGGCGGCAATTGATGCTCTGGATATTTTGACTCAAAGTTATAACTTACTGGGTCTGAATGAAAGCAGTGATACTCGTGTTCAACAGACTGAAGCAGCGGTCGTTGAGAAAGCGCCTGAGGTTGAAGTCTCTGAAGTTGATCGTATGGGTTGGGGAAACGCAGCCTGGTTTCATGCTCAAAGTGCTTCAGATTATACCTTTCAACTGTTAATGACCTCTAATGAAGAGGAGATGATTGAAATTATTGATCAGTATGATCTCTTTTCATCCAAAACTTATGTATATTACCCAGTTGAGTATGGGGGCGGAATTTGGTATGTCTTGCTTTATGGTGCATTTCCAACTATTTCTATGGCTGAAAATGCAATTGATTCGTTACCCCAAGGGTTGGTGAAAAACAGGCCCTGGATACGTAGAATAGGGACACATAAAAAAATCTCTGAAAGAGGGAGTTATTAAGTCACGTGAAACAGATCGTTGCAATTCAAAAATTTCGTTTATGGGTCATGATGAGCATATCTTTTATTATGGCAGGTTGTTCTTCGACGGGTGTTCAAATTGAGGATCCTGAAAACTGGTCTGCATCCAAGCTATACAGTGAGGCAAAATCA
This sequence comes from Gammaproteobacteria bacterium, assembly GCA_021648145.1. Classification (NCBI taxonomy): domain Bacteria; kingdom Pseudomonadati; phylum Pseudomonadota; class Gammaproteobacteria; species Gammaproteobacteria bacterium. Next base: position 12,132 of record JAKITI010000026.1, on the reverse strand, counting down.
GCACTGGATCGTGAAGATTATCAGTTTGCCATTGAAGATTATGAGACGCTGATATCACGTTACCCTTTTGGCGAATATGCACAGCAGGCACAGCTTGATGTTGCATATGCTTATTATCAATATAATGAACCAGAGTCAGCCATCTCTTCTGCTAACTATTTCATTCGATCATATCCGCGCCATAAAAATGTTGATTATGCTTACTACCTGAAAGGGTTGGCTCGTTTTGATCAGGGAATGGATTCAATTGACCAGATACTATCATTGGATACAGCCGAGCGTGATCCACGGAGCACGGATGAGGCACTCCGCTACTTTTATGATGTGATTGTAAATTTTCCTGAAAGTGTTTATGCGGCAGATGCCGTGCAACGAATTGTTTACTTGAAAAATAAACGTGCCCGACATGAACTGTATGTAGCCGATTATTACATGAGGCGGGGTGCGTATGTTGCTGCTGCAAACAGAGCAAAGCAAGTGGTTGAAAAATACCACCGAAGCGCATCGGTAGCCGATGCATTAGCGCTGATGGTGCGGGCGTATGTGGTTCTGGGTATGGGAAATCTGGCAGATGAAGCTTTTCAGGTGTTCAAACTGAACTATCCTGAAAGCCCAGAGATTGAAAAGTTATCTAAAACTTTGGGAGAGATATGAATGTGGGATTTTTTTGAAACCGTTCGCCATCGTCATTCAGTGCGCCAGTATCAAGCCGATGTTGCTGTTGAGCGTGAGAAACTGAATGCAATACTGGAAATGGCGTGTGCAGCGCCGAGTGCAGGTGATTTGCAGTCCTATAAAATTTTTGTGGTCGAAGATGGAGAGACGCGCATGGCTTTAAGTCAAGCCGCCGAGAATCAAAAGTTTATTGCTCAAGCACCTGTCTGCCTGGTTTTTTGCGCCGATCATGAACGTTCGTCAAAAATGTATGGTGAGCGTGGAGAAAAGCTCTATGCAATTCAGGATGCGACAATTGCGGCAAGTTATGCTCAATTAGCGATTGTTGCGGCTGGAATGGCCTCAACCTGGGTGGGTCATTTTTCTGAAAAAACAGTTGCTGGTATTGTGGGTTCTGAGCAGGGGAGTGTGCCGGTGGCTCTGCTAAGTGTGGGCTACCCTGCAGAGTTACCTGAGCAAAAACCACGTCGACGTATGGAAGAAGTCGTCAACTATTTGTAGGTACTGTTAATTCGGGAATGGGTTGGATGGATTCATTTCAGGAATGGCATAATCTTCCCAAGGCTGATCCATGTTGAATTCACTGCCGTCATAATCATAAGTGCCTTCTGATCCGAATGTACCTGTACCTTCGACATAAGTATAAAGGCCTGCATCAACAGTGACGTTGTCACCATTTTCAATCATGTTGAATGAGCCGCCATCGCCGGGTATCTCTGAGCTAGAGAATGTCAAATTGTTAATGATTTCAGTCGGCGTGCTTTTGTCATCATAAGCAATTGCGGACATATCAACAATAAACTCTGAAACCATATCTTCGCTCGTGACTATTTGTGTCATTTTTGGTTTGGTCAGCAGGTTATCTTTGATGAATACCATAGATATATCAGTACCTTTTATGTCTTGACGCATGATGACTTTGGTTGGATTGGCAGTGCCTTGTCCTAAAGAGCTGAGTGGATTAAAATTAACAAGATCAATGCTGCCATTAATGAGCGGGATCGTCGCACCGTTAGCTGTGCCTGCCCCGTCAGATGAGTAGCTCCCTCTGATATAAACTTCCTGAGCGAAAGCCTCATCTGGATCACCTATGATCATGTGAATGTAGCTATTGCCATCATCACCAGTGATTGTTTCATAAAGAAATGGTGTTTGGTTTTCCCCCGCTCTAACACCCTCCTCACAAAAGACATCGGTTGTATCTCCAAAATTACACCGCATATGAACCTGTCCATTTTGCTCTTTATATTCAAGCTTCATGTCAGTGGCTGCATGCGCTGAACTTATAAACAAGGATACAACAAGAAGAGCGCAGTGCAACGATATTAATAATTTTAAATATGAGCGGGTCTTACTTGGCTGTCTGTGGTGAACCCCCAGAACTTTATTGGAACATAAATAACTTTTTTGCATAAATTATTCCTTCCTTTAAGTTAAGTTCGTTAAGTGGGAAACTTCACTGTGCGGCAAAATTTCGTAAAATAATAACCCGCTCTTTAACTTCGGTTATTAAAAGCTGGATTAGTTTCCTTTTTAACCCAAAAATTATGAAATTATAATTATGTGTCTTAAAAAATTTATTTTTAAACTATTATCTGTGGTGAGTCAATGGTTTATTTTGTATTTAATTCAGGAAAATAACAATGAATATCAAGTATAAAAATAGATTTTTTGGTAAGCCATGTCTTTTTTTTATTGCACTATTGCTGTTTTCTGGATTAACGGTTGTATATATGAATTATTACAAGCCTTACGAAGTGGTGGGTGGAGAGCTGTTAAAAAATCCTGGATTTGAAAATGGGTTTGAAGGGTGGGGGACTTCAGGTTTAAATAGTGTTGAGAGTGATCTTCCGGGTATTGTTGCGCTTTACGCAATGGAGTCGGGTCAAAATATATTCATATACCAAAGAGTCAGAGAGTTTTCTGGTGTCAAGTTTTTACGTCTCTCAGGAAAAGCTGAAACAGACTCTGTGGCCAAAGGAGAAGAGGGTTGGCAAAGAGGTCGTTTAATTGCAGTTTTTCATGACGAAAATGACAAAAAAATCGGCACCAATGTCGTATCACTGCCTTGGGGAGACAGTGACTGGAAGTATTATGAGCATGTATTTGAGCTAAAACCAAACACAAAGTCGATACGTGTGGGTGCAAATATTGCACAGGTAGCAGGAATTATACGCGTTCAAAATATCAGTCTGAAGCCTGTGCTGATCAAAGCAGAAGCCGCTTATTTTAAAATTTTTGGGCTCATTATCTGGATGGTTATGATTGTATGGTTAATGTGGGATGACTTAAAATCCCTTGGCCTGCAACATATTAAAACTCTGGCTTTTGTTGGCTTGCTTCTTGTCGGGATGGCAATGCCAGGGGGCGTGCGAGATGCCCTGCTGAGCCAATTGCCGGATATCTCTTACAAAATAAGCCATTCATTTACCTTTGATATTGATACGCTCTCTCACTTCTTGTTATTTCTTATCGTCGCTTTTCTGCTTGTAAAATCGTTAGATGAAAAACAGTGGTGGATGATTGTTATTGACCTGGTTTTATTAGGCATTTTCACAGAATTTTTGCAGGTTTTTATAGATGGCCGAGTCGCGGAATCTATTGATTTGCTCGTGAACTATTCGGGGCTTGCTGTTGGTGCTGGGCTTGCGCTTTTATGGAAAAAAAGAGGTTGAGGGGTAAGGAATCGTACATATAGACTCTAATAATGTGATTTTTATACAGAATTTTTGTGAATAATAACGTGATATATTAAAATATCTGGAGTATTCTTAGTTGCTTATCAATTCGGAAACGACTCGTAACTTGTTGCGGGGGAGTGATAACACCGCCAGGGATGAAGGCAATAGCTATTCATTGTTAAAAGGATGCTCGAATGTACTGCGGGTGGTGTTATGGTAATCATCACAACAAGCTGGTTTTATGGCTCGTTCTGATTGTATGTTTTTGTCTGTCAGGGTTTTCTTCTGAGCTTTATGCACAAAAAAACAGTGCTGAATCGGCTTCAAAGCAAACCATCACATCTTATATTCATAGTGCAGAGCTGGCAAAGCAAGACGGTCAATGGTTGCTTGCTGCGCAATCGCTGGCTAATGCTGCAAGGCTCACATTGCAAAATGGCCAACCTGATGAAGCAAAAAAACTTGCCTATCAAGCATTAGCAATCCCCCAGGATGGCTTCACTCCGCAGGAAATTTCCTATCTGTTGATCAATCTCGGGCGTACCTTGGCGCAGATTGATGAGAAGCTTGTCGACCCCGGGCACACATTACGTATATATGCCTTTACCCTATTCAACAGAGCAGCAAAAATTTCAGCTCGGGCTAATGAGATTAAAACTATTTCTTACGCTTTGGGTTATACCGGAGAACTTTTTGAAACCGAGCAACGTTATCAAGAAGCGTTGACTTTTACCCGCAGAGCCATTTTTCGTGCCCAACAAGTCGATGCAAAACATCCAATGTTTCTGTGGCAATGGCAAAAAGGTCGATTATTTGCCGCATTGGGTCAAAGCAGCGCGGCCATTGATGCCTACCGACAAGCCATTAAGTTGTTACAGAATTTACAGCCTGCCTTTAAAACCTCAATGGGCGAAACATCGACAGGGCAGGTTTATTTGCAACTGGTTGATCTGTTGCTTAAAGGTGCAGAAAAGAGTCAGGATAAAATCAAAATAACAAATCTGTTGCGCTCTGCGCGTGACACGGTGGAGCAGATGAAAGCCGCTGAACTGCGCGACTATTTTCAGGATGAATGCGTTGATAAATTGCAGGCCAAAGTCAAGGATGTAAGCAAAATATCTCCCACAGCCGTAGTGATCTATCCGATTATGCTTGAAGATCGGCTGGAGCTGTTGCTGAATTTCCCTAGTGGTGAAATGAAGCGTTACAGCGTACCTGTAGGTTTCGACAGACTGAGCGCTGAGATTCACCAATTTCGTCGGTTATTGGAGAAGCGTACAACAAACCAATACCGCCCTCATGGACAACAGCTTTACCAGTGGTTAATCACTCCTTTTGAGGATGATCTTCTATCTTTAAATATTGATACTTTAGTCTTCGTTCCAGATGGTGCGCTGCGTACCATTCCCATTGCAGCACTTTTTGATGGTGAAAAATTCCTGATTGAAAAATATGCTGTCGCAATAACGCCGGGGGTGGAGCTGACCGATCCAACGCCACTTGACCGCAGCCACATCAAAGCACTCTACGTTGGTCTGAGCCAATCTGTACAGGGTTTTCCACCTCTTGAATATGTCCCTGAAGAGCTTGATGGTGTGCGTGATATTTATGCAGGCGAGTTACTTCTTAATGAAGAGTTTACAAAGAGCAGCCTAAAAGATGGTCTGGAGGATAAAAGCCTCAACGTGTTGCATATCGCAACTCATGGCAAATTTTCAGGTGATGCTGACAGTAGTTTTATTTTGGCCTATGACGGCCGCGTGAGTATTAATCAGTTAGCTGCGCAGATCGGCATGTTCAAGTTCAGAGATACACCACTAGAACTTCTGGTTCTAAGTTCTTGCGAAACCGCTCAAGGTGATGAGCGGGCTGCCCTGGGATTATCGGGCGTGGCCATTAAAGCAGGTGCACGCAGTGCAGTGGGTACGTTGTGGAAAGTGGATGATATTGCTTCATCACAATTGATTCGTGATTTTTATCGGCAGTTACAAGATCCTGAAGCATCACGCGCCGTCGCTATGCAAAGAGCGCAGCGGGAGATGTTAAACGATATACGCTTTAAGCACCCAGGCTACTGGTCAGCCTACATTCTCATTAATGGCTGGTTATAAAAAGTGATGCTGATGACAAAAATTATCGACTCAAAACCCATCACAGCAACTAGTATTGTTCTGCTTGTGTTTGGTATTGTCATGGGCATTCGTCAGATTGGCTTGCTGCAGGAGCTGGAGCTTGCGCTATATGATTTTCATCTAAAATCTAAAGTGACTGAAAATATAACAGAGTCACCCGTGCTGCTGATCCGAATTTATGAGCCTGATATCCAGCGGCTGGGTTATCCCATTAATGACTATGCATTGGCAGAGGCGCTGAATCTGCTCAATGAATTAGGTGCGCGAGCGATAGGTGTGGATCTCTATCGTGATTTTCCAGCTTCGGGGCATGATGAACTGCGTGCTGCCGTGATTGGTAATTCACACGTTGTGATGATTGAAAAACGTCTGGGTGAATCGGTGCCTCGTCCCGATTTTATAGAAGATTCCAGCCAAGTCGGTTTTTCTGATCTAAAACAGGATACCAGTGGTGTGATTCGTCGTGGCCTGTTGATTTTATGGGATGACGCAGGTCAGCCTTACTTCTCGCTGGGTTTACAACTGGTACTAAAATACTTGCAGGATTTCGGCATAACCATCACAGAAGACCCTGTGGATGAATCACAGATCAGGCTCGGTGAAACAACTCTGCGGCGTTTTAATGGCAATGATGGTGGCTATCAAAATGCAGATGATGGCGGTTATCAGATCATACTGGATTATGGTCGGGGTACGGCTCCTTTTCCTTCCTACTCTTTATCAGAGTTGCTGAGTGGTGAGTTGAGTGCTGAGCAAATTCGTGGACGAGTGGTCATTTTGGGAATGACGGCCGCCAGCATGATAGATCGGCATGAGTCTCCGCTCACTACTGGCTCTGGAGCGAGCCGATCCAACTATGGCCTTGAAATCCAGGCTCACACTGTGGATCAGTTGATTAGAGTTGCGTTGCAAAATGATACGCCGTTAGAAATTGTCCCTGAGTGGGTCGAAATTTTATGGATCATGCTGCTTTGTATTTTAGGTGCTGTATTGGGGGTCTGGATTCAGAGGCCATGGCTGCTTATCGTATTTGCCGTAGGTGGCATTTCCCTGATATGGACTATGGTGCAATACATTTTTTTCCAGAACTTTTGGCTTCCTGCGGTAGCGATTGCACTTGCCTACCTTGGCTCTTTGGCGCTGGCAACTATTTGTTGTGCCCAGCGTGAGCATGCTGAACGAGAACTCATCATGCAGTTGTTCGGTAAATTTGTCGCGCCTGAAGTGGCTACTGTGCTGTGGCAGCAGCGTGAGCAGTTTATGGAAGAGGGCAGGCCGCGTCCGCAGCGCTTGACGATCACCGTCATGATTATTGATCTACAAGGTTATACATCACCCACAGAGAATATGGATCCTGCTGTTGCAATGGAGTGGATCAATCGCTACCTGGATACCATGACCTGCATTGCAGCGGAATATGGGGGCATCGTTGATGATTACGCGGGTGACGGTATCAAAGTTAATTTTGGTGTGCCTATTGCAAGACAGAGCGAATCTGAAATCAGACAGGATGCACAGCAGGCGGTCGATTGCGCTCTTGCAATGGGCGCGGCGCTCAGCCATCTCAATGATGAATTAAGCGACCATGAGCTGCCTGCGTGCCGGTTGCGTATTGGAATCTGCTCCGGTGTGGCGATTGCTGGCAATCTGGGCAGTGCTCAGCGCATGAAATACACCACAGTGGGTGATGTGGTTAATACGGCTGCTCGTCTGGAAAGTTTTGATAAAAAAAGTTTTAAAAATGATCAAGTGCATGATTTTCGCATCTTGATCGGTGAATTGGTTTACCACTATCTAGGGCATGGATACCAGATCACCTCTTTGGGGGAGTGCCATTTGTGCGGTAAAAACAGAGGTATTTCAGTTTACCGGATATGGGGTAAAAATAGTGATATGAATGAACAAAAAAAGAAGGTCATGGTATGAAAACTCGCGACTGTTTCATTAATTTTATAGTGTTTACTGGCAGCCTTCTATTGCCATTGCAAAGTTACGCTGCTGATGCTAAAAAAACAACTCAAAAAGAGCAGGCAAAAGCAAAACAGTCACAAGTGCCATTAGTGCCATACGTGCCGCCGAAGCCAGTCAGGCCAATACCAAAAATTCGTACCAGTCAGGGGGGGACGCGTGGTTGCGGAGGGCTGCCAACAATAACACTGCTCGTTCCAGAGCATGTTGGCTTAACCACGCAGGAGCAACCACAGCTCTATTGGCACATCACTGCGATGAGTCAAAAACCGGTCGTCGTGACGTTGGCTCACGATGAAGCAACTGAGCCGCTGCTTGAGTGGCAAGTGTCTGAGCCTGTCAAGGCTGGCATTAACTCCATAAATCTTGCAAAGCATGATGTTCATCTGGAAAGTGGTAAAACCTATGAATGGTCGTTACGGATGAGGTGTGGACAAGGCGAAAGTGCTTCGGGGGATCTTGTCGTGAAATCGTATATCGAACGGGTTCAAGTCAATGGTCAAATCAAAGCTGTAGATCAACACGGTGACCCAATAGATTTAGCAAATGCGTATGCCAGCAGAGGTATCTGGTATGACGCATTCGCAACACTCCATGATGCATGGAGCAACGATTCAGGCAATCAAACCCTGCAGTTGGCATGGAGTGGCATGTTAGGCCAAATGGAATTAGTTCAACCATAATCAGAAATTTAAAAATAAAAAGGAAAAACTATCATGAAATTTAATAAAATATTTGTTGTACTGGCGATTCTCTTGTTGGTCATTATTCTTTTCTTATTATCGGATCGTAACCTGAAACAAAAGGTTGTTACGGTGGATTGTGATAATGGAGATAATGGAGAGACATTAAGAACAAAAGTGGCGGGCAGCAATAAAGGAGATGTTATAAATGTTCTTGGAACATGTAAAGTGAACTCTCCGGTGGTGGTGGGAACCAGCAACATTCTGATTAATGGCCAAGGAGCAACGATTGATGGTGGTGATGGTGAACACTCAGTCATAGAGGTGCGGGGAGCAAAAAATGTCATAATTAGCGGCTTGACATTGGCCAGAGGAAAGCATGGTATCTTTATTGATGAAAAATCATCGGTTGCGTTGAGTGATATTAATGCGAGAAACAATTCCAGTGCTGGAATTGCGATAGGGGCTGATGAGTTTGAATTTGCTCCAGAGACTAGTGAAGGTGGTTTAGGTGTTCAGCAAAGCCTTGGTGATACACAAAAAACCCCTCTTACAGAGATATTAAATAAACTGGATTTTTCATTTATATCACAAGCAGTGGCTGACTGCCATGATGTTACTCTTCCTGATGTTTCTACAATTATTAAAACTAAAAATATCATAGGGTTTAAACTCTGTGGGGGAGGAACAAGTGTTGTTTATGGGACTGTTACAGTAAATGGTTCCGGCAATGTTGGAGTACATTTGGAGAGTAGCCTATTGGTAATCATTGATAATTTGATTATTAGGGATAAAAACCTCGCCGGGATGGTAGTGAGTGAAGGCTCGGTAGTAAGAGTTTATGGCCGTGTTGATGAACAAGGCAGTGATTTTGGTCTCGCGTTGTCTACTTATGTAGGTGAATCCAAAATTAGAGTCTATTCAGGTGTAAGTTTCAATGAGAAAATTTCTTGTTATGAACGTAGTGGCCTCAACAATGATGTAACCACTGGAAGTATTAGAGAGCTGACTTGTCAATGAGCAATCACTCTACCTTGCTGTATCTATGTCTCAGTGCTATCAGCTTCACTGGCTATTGTCAGGAGACAAGGATCACTTCTTCCGGTCTCGGAACTTCTATTGATTCACCGAGGCAAGAAGAAGGAGGGGTGTTTTACGATATTTCAAGCGACAGCAGGCAAGGTGAAAACATATTTTTTAGCTTTGATCAATTCAGTATTGGTGAGGGTGATGTGGCTAACTTCATAAACTCTGAAAAACAGAGTGTTAAAAATATCATCAGTCGCGTCACAGGAGGAGAGCCCTCACTGATTCATGGAGAGATTAATACACGTGAGTATGGTGAGGCTGACCTGTTTTTTGTCAATCCGAACGGCATTACCTTCGGGGAAGGGGCAAAGCTGAACGTCGGGGGCTCTTTCCATGCGTCAACGACGGATAGAGTCGTTTTTAAAGATGGGGCTGTTTTTTCAGCCGATTTATCTGATCCCGTCATGTTGTCGTCCGCAGAACCAGAATCATTTGGTTTTCTGGATAATAGTCTTGAAGCGATAAAAGTTGAAAACTCTGTGCTTGAATCCGATTCAGGTAAAGCAATATCACTTGTGGGCGGTGATGTAGAGGTGAATAATGGTGTATTGGAAGTCACTGGTGGTATGATCAACATTGATGCTCAAACTCTTTTAATGAATAATAAATCTGTGCTGAAGTCGAAGTCTGCTACAGGAGTAGATACGACAAACACTGAAAAAAATGGCATCGTCATAAATCTGGTTGATGACCTAGATTTGCAAAATGGATCTCGAATAACAAGCAGCACAAGCTCTGAAGCCATTCATGCTGGCAACATATCTATAACGGTTGAAAATGGTGGTGTCAAAATATCCGGTGAGTCTATTGGTCTGTTCTCTAGTACATCAAGTAAAATCACTAGCAGTGCCAATGATGGTGGAGTCGCGGGTAATATCTCTATTTCTGCTTTAAAACTTGAGTTAACGGATGATGGCAGAATACAAGCAACGAGCAATAGCTTTGGTGAGCAATCTGCAGCGGGTAATATCACGTTATTGCTGGATGAATTAACAATCGACCAGGGTGGTCAAGTTTTAAACCAAGTATCAGGTGATAGTGTCGGCGGCACGATAACAATCAACACCAATACGATCAATATCGTTGACGATATCACCGATCCCAAACCAAGTATTCAAAGCGAAACTAAAGGAAGCGGTGACGCTGGAAATATCTTTATTAATCCATTAGAGAAAAATCTGGTTATTAAAGGCAATAATGGAACGATATCAGCAGATAGCGCCCGTGATGCGACCGGCAATGCCGGTAGCATCAATATCGAGACACCAGCGGGTGATCTGCTGATCGCTGACGGTATTAATATCAGCGCTAAAACATCATGGCAAGGTTTGGGCGGCGGCATCACAGTTAATGGTAAAAATGTTGATATCACTAACGGAGTCAACCTCACTGCCGAGAGCCTGTTCGTACAAGAGGGTTTGCCAACGGGTAGCGATAACTCCGAGTTTGGAAAATCCGGTAGTATTTCTGTTACAGCGAATGAACGTTTGGTGGTGGACAATAGTAATATCAATCTGAATACCCAGGAGGCAGATGCAGGCAATATAGTCATCCGTGCCGGACGGCTGTTTCGCATGGATAATCAATCTAAAATCACAACTTCTGTTGCTGATGGCAATGGCGACGGTGGAGATATCCGTATCAATGAAGAGATTGATTCCAATCTTGTTGTGCTGAGCAATTCCAGCGAGATTCGAGCCAATGCCAGGCAAGGCGCGGGTGGTAATATCAATATCAAAGCCTATTCACATCTTATCTCGCCAGATAGCATTATTGATGCTTCTGCTGGCCCAGCGGGGATTGATGGAGCCGTGACCGTGACCACGCCTGATGTTGATGCCACCACTGGAATGTTGCAACTACCAGAATCATTTCTCGATGTGTCTGCTCTTTTGGGTAACCGCTGCGCAATGCGCACCGCTAGTAATAGTAATAGTAGTAGTTTCTTGGTCAGCTCTAATCGTGATGAGTCAACACCGGATGAGTTGTTAGTAAGCGATACTTCAAACTTGGATGATGTATCCAAAAATTCTGTATTGGAACAAATAGCAATGCGATGCTGGTGATTATCGATAAATTATGAATTTAAGCTCAATGCCATGGTGGTATTGTCGGGTGATTTACCAGTGGCACATCCATGTGTCACGTAGATGTTGACTAAGTCAGTACGACTTTATGATTCACGCCAGTGTATGACTATGTCTTTGACCTGAAAGTCATCGTTTCCGACTCGAGTAATCTGAATGTTGTTTATCCCCGACTTGAGAGTATTAGGCTGAATGCGATCCATATATGTCAGCCAAGCGTTAGAATTGCCGGGAGGTAAAGGAATGTCGAAGCCACTCAGATCCGCACCATTGATTTGAATTTTATGACTATCTAAATCAACACTTTTGACTGTGATTAGCAGATACCCATCGTCTACCACTTTCTGGCCGGTATTGAGTTCGACTCTAAAGTCCTTCTCAAAAACAGGGGAGGTTGCTTTGAAAATGTGATGAATGGGAATGTATTGGAAGTCACTTCTAGCCATGATAATTTCTCCATATTATGTTAAAAAATTTTACTAAAAAGGATTGCTGTTTCAATAGAATCCAGATTTATTTTATCAATAAATTAAGAAACATAGATGTGCGAATTTGCACAAATAAAATGTAAAAAATTACGCTTTAGAGTGCCCGCAGGAGCTATTTATAGGCAGCTAGGGTGTATTCCGGCTTGCCGCACAATATTGAAAGTGGCAACCAAGCCTTGTGATTGAGTGACAAGCGAGCTCTGGTGATGGCTTAAAGCTGTAATTATTTGATATAATAGCATTTATGAAATGTTATGAAGAAGTTAAATGCCCGAAGTGTGGTGGCAACCAAATAATGAAATCAGGGCTTAGCAACAAAGGAGCTCAGC
>JAKITI010000025.1 GCA_021648145.1 Gammaproteobacteria bacterium | reverse complement strand
ACAGCTCAAGGCTTATGATGATTCTACCCTGCAAACTTGATATCACAAACGACTTACTCACATCCCGTGCCGGCTTATTAGCCACGGTCCAGTTAATGGGCTCTCTCAATCTCGCCGAGCGTATTGACCATCACTTTCCGCTGCCCAAAAGTAATCGTGGGTATAAGCCTTCTGAATTCATCAAAACCTTCATCTTGATGCAGCACGAAGGTAGCTTTCATCTGGATGGCATTCGCCACCTTCAGGAGGATGAAGCATTACGCACCGTACTGGGCCTCAAAACACTCCCCCAAGCGACCACTCTTGGTGATTGGCTAAGGCGAATGAGCAGCCAGCCGAAAACCCAGGATGCTTGGGTAAAGGTCAACAAAGCCCTGCTACAATCCGCCTTACACCGCCGCAAAAAAGTGACACTGGATATTGATGCCACAGAAGTGATTGCCAATAAAGCGGGCGCGCAGTGGACCTACAACAAAAACAAAGGCTTTATGCCCATGGTCGGGCATATTGCACAAACCGGACAGATTGTGGCGATCGACTTTCGCCAAGGCAATGTCGCACCGGCGAAGGACAATCTTGCATTTATCCAGCAATGCTAACAGTCGTTACCCGAAGGGTGCGTCTTGAATGCACTGCGTATTGATGCGGCTGGTTATCAAACAAAAATCATCGAGTATTGTGATGAGCACGGCATCGACTATGCGATTCGCGCCAAAACCAGCGCGGCCATGCGCGCACAGATTGAAGCCGCCAGCGATTCAGACTGGCAGCCTTTGATCGATAAGAGCGGTGAAGCGATAAGCGGCCAAGAGAGCTACCGCATAAGCTTCTGTATCGGAGATTATGAGAAAGCCTTCACCCTTGTAATTCAGCGAAAAGCCCTTAAAGGACAAGCGGATCTGGATCTGGATTCGCAAGAGAGCTCAGAAGGCATCAGCCTGGGCGGTTATCTTTACCGTGCGATTGCCACCAACCGAGATGAACTGAGCGATAGCCAAGTTATCCATTGGTACAACCAACGCGCAGAGGAGAGCGAGAATCGCATCAAGGAACTAAAACTGGATTTTGGCGGTGATACGCTCCCTTGCTCGGACTTCAAAGCCGATGCACTGTACTTTTTAATCACCGCACTCTCCTATAACTTGTTTGCCCTGATGCGCCAGTTGTTGCCAGCAGCGCTGGCTAGCCATCGTGCAATCACTCTGCGCTGGCGCTTGTATGCCATGGCGGCCAAAGTGGTTAAGAGCGGACGGCAATTATTTGTAAAACTAAAGGAAAAACATCGAACACTACTGGAGCAAGTGCTGGTCGCCCTGAAGGCGTTTGAGCCGCCACCCATTTAAAGAAACTTGCGACACAAATGACGGTTTAGACAGGAGAGTTTTGTCCAAAATGCCCCATGGCGTGCTAAACAGGCACCGAAGAACTGCTTTTGACTAAATGACTCAGTCATATACGCGGTGATGAGCCAGAAATGGCCAGCAATAAGCGTTGAAAGAGGGAGATAGTGGTTCTTAGAGGTCGGAGGGAGTCCTATCTGGGGATTTGGGCTACACTCTTGTCTTGACTATGGGGCCACTTCAAAGTCCCTTCACTCCGCCATTTAACATACTCAAAACTCCAACGATAATTTTGGTTAAATTGTTTGCCAGCAAACCTGATGTCAGCTTGAGACAAGCTAACTCCACCTTCCCAAATCAAGTCGCCTCTCTCCAGGTATTTAGGATCACCAAAGTGTTTGAACAGCCAAGCATAGGCTGGAACAATCAGTAGGTTCAACCCTGGCGCAGGCCGAGACCCTGCAGGCGAACAATCACAATCTTCATACCTGAAGGCGCCATAGCCAGTACCACCTAAGTCGCCCCAAGTAGAGTAGCTCCGGCCGCTTAGATCAGGTATCCACATTGTCTTGCCCGTATTAGGCCCTTTTGTAACACGAGCAGACCACAAGAAATCAGCAGCAGTCCTAAGGGCGTTAGGAATAGTGTTATCAGGATTTGCACCGCGCTCAACTTCCCACTCATAGTAACTGATCAGTGCTTCTGCTGTTAAAGCAAACATAAAAGGTGAAAAACGATGTTTGCTTGTATCTGGATTGCCACGTTCACCTGTTGTCCATTCGTTGATATGGCTCAATGCCATAGCAATAAAAAGCGGTACGCGATCTTGATTTCTCGCATGACCCGCACGCTCGGCAAGAACATGCGCGCCAATAGCATAGGCTATTTCACGCGAAAGATCCTGCCAGTACCACATGTAGGCCGCGTCGAATTGCTCAGGATTGGAGTACGCTGGTGCATCACGGATTAGCGGGATGCCTGCTGCGGATATGGGGTCGCCAGTTCTGACAAAGTCCATATATATTCCATGTGGAAATCGGCGATAACCAGGCATGGTATAATCTGGGCGAGCGTAGAAATCTCGATAGATCTCTTCTGCGCGCTGTGCGTAAGTATTCCATGGCTCATCTTGTCCAGTATAATCTGCAATTTGAAAGAAAATACGCTGGGAATCGTAATAGGTGGTACTGCTGACTGCCCACTTCATGTTGATGTCAGGGTTCATCAGATATTGGCCCCATTTATTCCCGGCTACGGTCATGCTTTCTTCCCATTTCGCCAACATGAAAAGTTGTGGCCACCCAGGGTTTGTATTGTTGGATTTTATCATTTTTTTGTCACCATGATTTTTATGGTGCTGAGCTACAGGGTGATGGCTATTAGATTGCTTAGCACCCTGATACTCACCAAAAGTGATGCCATACGCAGAAGCATTTAAAAAAAAGCACCATAACACTACGCGGGATTTCAATGAAAATAGTTTTATGTATGGATACATTGGACATCCTCCTCCATCACAAGTTGCGCACTAGGTGAAATACAAGCTCCACTTACGGGGTTTTCAAGACCTATCTTCGTCTTAAACGCTGCCGTGTGTACCTTGCGATTTTTCTGGCTCTATGTGAAATAGAATGGGTAATTGAACTTTAGTTTTCCACAAAGAAAATAAACCATATTGATAAAGTTATCGATATTGCGATAGCCTCTTGCTCGACGTTTGGCGAGCTGAACCTTGCTGTTGATGCCTTCAAGAATTCCGTTGGTAATACGGCTTTCAACAAAATGAATAATCCCGCTCCAATGTGCTTTGACCGTCCTGGAGAACTTCTTAAAAGCAGGTATTTTTGCAGCCTCTACTTCGCCGCACCACTGCGCCAGAAAAGCCTCTGCTGTTTGTTTGTCTGGCATGCCCCAAAGATCGTTAAAAAGCTCTTTTAAACGATAGGCTTCTCCTAACGTAGGGTAGAGGGTGATCATTTCAGAGAGCGCATTTTCCTGCTTGTCTGATAAGTTATTTCGATTTCTTAAAAAGGTGTATTTGTGGCCTTTTAGCTGGTCGTGCTCTTTACGTTCGGCAATTCGAACCTGGTTCATTGCTTCATTGAGCAGCTTAACAACATGAAATCGGTCAAATGTAATTTGTGCCTTTGGAAATGATTCCGCCGCTCCTGCAATGAAGGATGGGGATAAGTCCATGCTGATCTGCTGAACCTGTTCTTTCTCAACGCCTTTGCTCTCTAGGTGCTTCTGGATGCTTTTGATGGTTGCTTTACCCTTGCCTTCGGTGACATGAATCACTCGAGACTCATCCAGATCAACACCCAGTGTCAGATATTTATGGCCTTTTTTTGATGAAGTTTCATCAACCCCGAGCTTGCTTATAGAGGATACATCATCCGCTTCTTTTGCTTGACTGATCCAGTAGTTGAATAAATTCCAGACTCGCTGAGGGTTGACCTTGAGCATCTCGGCGACTCGATTGACGGGCATTTCTCGCTCAATCAATGCCAGAGCCAATGCTTCGAATAGCAGGGTAAAGCCACTGCCTGGCCGCGACCAAGGAACCTCGATAGTGCGCACTTTTTTGTCTGTGGTGATGATGCGTGGTACGGCGAAATGAAGATAACAAGTGTGCTCAAAGAAGCTGAGGTGTTGCCACTTTCTGGGGACGGTGTCATGCACTGAGCACAGTTCTCCCGTCTTGTCAGGAAAGCGAGTTCCCGATATAAAACCAATATGTAAATGGAGCTCTCTGCTTCCGTTTTCATTATCAGTAAAGGAGATGTCTTTAACTTCCCAAGGAGCTTGCAGGCCCAACGCCATGCTGAATAAATGTTCGCTGTTCATGGTTGTCGATTATGACAGCTACCCACTACAAATCACATAGAGCCATAATTTTTTTGGTATTTTTTTTGGAAAAAAATATTACAAGCTTGCTATATATGTAAAATTATGGCTTGCCGGTAATCAAGCACCAGTGTTTGTTTGGCAAATGGGGAAGGTTGGTTCCAGAACCATTGTAGATTCGATCAAGAGTAGCGGATACCAGGGAGCTATATTTCACAAGCATGTATTAACCGACAAGCTTATTTTTTCAGGTGAAGCCTACAAGTTGGCAAAGAAACAAGGAAATAAATATTATCTATATAGTCAAGCTCTTAGAGATGTTATCTTAAAAAAAATAGCCGGAAGAAATGGAAGATAATATCACTTACCCGTGAACCAATAGGTCGCAATATTTCAGCTTTTTTTCAGAATATTGATATCTATTGCCCAGAATATACTTACGGTGATACCCTTACTTGTAAACAAATTATAGAGGTTTTTTTTAGGGACTTTCCCCATAATGAAGTGATTGAATGGTTTGATGATGAAATTAAGTGCCTTCTTAGTATAGATGTTTATTCGATTCCCTTTGATAAAGAGCGTGGCTATCAAATATATTCTAATGATAAATACGATATCTTGGTTATAAAGATGGAAAATCTTTCCACGATAGCTGAGGAAGCTATGTGTCAGTATTTGAAAAAGGATTGCATTCGTTTGTTAAATTAAAATAAAGCTGAAGACAAATCATATTCTAATCTTTACAATGAGGTAAGGAATAGTATTGTTATATCTGATGATTATTTAGGTAAGCTGTACCAGTCAAAATATGTTAAGCACTTCTATTCTAGTAGTGAAATAGAGTCTTTTATAAGAAAATGGAAAGGAACGGTATAACAACAGTTGTTTAATTTCAGCGAAGAGTATTGTTAATAAAGGTTCAAAGAGGCACCCAGACAGGGTAAAGGTTCTGGGATGAAATTGACAACCCAGAAACAATGAAACTGATTGCAACCGAATTACTGGAAAGCCTATGAAGCGTTTGTCCCGCAAGACAAACATAGACAATCCAAAGCTGAGACATTTATTGTCTAAGGATATAACAGCCTTTTCCGGCAAGACCTTAGAAGGAAGTCAAATATGCTATAGCAAGAGTGAAACAATGCTCAGGTATTCTGTTATGTTGCTCATGGCGAAACGTAACGGGGAACTGGAAAATATACTAACTTAACAATGCCCCGTTATTGTTGAACCGCAAGAACTAATCCTGAAGTTTTGGGCTTCAGTTGTGCGAATTTGAGCTGTTTGGTGAATTATAAAGCATGTTTTCAAAAAATAAGTCCGCAATCTCTTGGCTCTTGCTAGAAAAAATACTTAAAATTGTAGTCGGGGTATTTGTTACTGCTTATGTTGCTCGTTATTTAGGGCCAGAAAAGTGGGGAGTGTTTGCTATCGCATTGGGAACTGTAGCTATTTTTAGTGCGGCAGCGGGGATGGGTGCTGATCACGTTAATCTTTCTGAGCTATCAAAACGAGATGGAAAAGATGGATCTGTGTTCTTAGCTTCCGCTATATTTTTGCGTTCTATATGGTCCGTTCTCTGTTTGATTCTATTTCTTCTGTTTATCTTGTTTACTCAGATTGAGAATAGTATGGTTTATTATATATTGGCCGGTACAGTTCCATTGGCAGCACTATCAATTTTGGGGAATAAGCTGCAAGCAGATGGAAGGTTTCAGAATTTTGCAGTAATCTCTGGTACTGTCATATTGATTGGAGCTGTTTTAAAAGTAATCGGGGTCGTAATTTTCATGCCGCTTACTTTCTTTGTTGCTATTGCTGTATTGGAGGCTGTTTTAGCGAGTGCATTCATCCTGTGTTTGATTTATTTACGTACAGAATTTCGGTTTAGTAAAACGAATATCAACTTAAAGCAAGCAAAGAGTTATTTTCGCCTTTGCCTGCCACTCGCGATTTCAGCGGCACTGATCATGCTGTATCTTCGGTTAGAACTTTTTACAGTCGATTATTTTCTTGGGAAAGAGAGTGCCGGGATTTGGGCCGCTGTTGCAATGTTTCTCACTCCATGGGGACTGGTTGCATCTTCGGTAATTCCAGTGGCTAATAAAGTTTTATCCACCCGTGGTATTAACAGTAATTATTATGAAGAAGACATAATAAAATTAATTCGTGGGATGTTGGCCGTTGCTTTGGTCGCGATTGGGGTGAATATGTTTTCAGTTTCATACTTAGTTCCCATTTTGTTAGGGGAGAAGTTTAGTCAGGTGACAGAGTTGGTTTGGATAGCTTCATTTGTAATAATTCCACTTTTTATGGGAAGTGTACAAGAAATTTGGATTGCTCAGCAAAGGACAACGACTACAGTTCTTAAGAAGGTAGTTATAGGTATACCACTATCAGGCATTTTATTAACTATTTTTACAATAAAATGGGGTTTGACAGGGACAGCTATAGCAATGGTGATCTCGCATCTGTTAACTGCTTTACTACTGAATTATGTTTTTGATAAACGTTTCTTCCTTATCCAATTACAAGCATTAGGTATAAAAAATGGGTGAAGATATAGGTTATTCAAAACGAGGTTGGTTATAATTTGTGTGTTAGAGCAAGAAAAGCTTGGCTATGGTAAAAAGCTGGGATTTTTGGGACACGTTAGTGACTCGGTGTGTTTTACAGCCAGTAGATATTTTTGAGATTATTGAAAGAATTTCAGGTATTACAGGGTTTGCTAGTGCTCGCATTATTGCCGAAACGAAGTCTCGCGCTGGGGTTGTCGAAACAAATTTGCAGCGTATTTATAAAGAGCTGCCTTATGATGAAAAAAGTCGCTTTAAATTGATGGGGTTGGAGATAGAGTTAGAGCACAAACTCACGAGTCCCATAATCGAAAATACTCTCAGGCTCTCTTCGCAAGATATTATTCTCTCAGATATGTATCTTGGGCAGGGTCACTTACGTTCTATTGCTAACTCATGTGGTATCAGCATTGATGAAGGCAAGTTATTCGTATCCTGTGAGTATGGGGCAACTAAGCATGATGGTGGGTTGTATGAAATAGTAAACGCTGTATCACCGATAGACATTCATATCGGTGATAATTTACGTAGCGATGTGAAAAAAGCTCGTGAGCGAGGAATTCGCGCAGAGCATTATCAGAATATAGTTCCAAATAAAACTGAGAAAATATGGTATGACCGTGGTGGTGATAGCCGTTTTGTAGGTGGGCTTCTTCGCTCAGCCAGGCTTAGCTCGGCCAATACTGGTAATAATAGGCATGATGAATGGGAGGTGTTTTCGCAAATTGTTGCTCCTATTTTGGTTCGTTTTGTTAGCTGGGTTTTATGCGAATCAATAAAAAAAGGCATTCGTAAAATTTATTTTTTGTCTCGTGATGGTCAAATTTTATGTAAAATTGCTCGGTGTTTATCTGAGTCAAGAAAATTAGGGGTAAGTTGCGAGTACCTGTATGCGTCTCGGCAAGCACTTCATTTGCCAGGCCACACGTCTATAAAAGAGTCTGAAGAGTGGATTCTTGAAGACACATCCCACTTGTCAATTCAAATCGTGGCAAATAGGGTAGGTTTATCTTCTGAGTTGGTATCTAAGATATCTTCTAAATATTTCAATGCAACAATTGATGAAAATCTTGCACTGGATAAAAGAAAGGCATTAAAGAATATCATTCGCGACCCAGAGTTTATTTCTCATTTAGAAAATGAATCAAGCCTCGCACTTAAAGATGCAATATTATATTTTCAGCAATCTGGAGTGATGGAAGAAAGGCAAATAAGTATTGTAGACGTCGGTTGGAATGGGCGCATGCAACGTTCACTTGAGAATATTTTGAAAAAAAATGGATCTTCTGAAGTCAGTATTCAGGGCTTTTATTTAGGCTTGGCTAAAAGCTGTGTTTTCTCATCTGGCGAACGCATACATGGCTTTTTAAATGACCCATTTAACCCGGCTTCTCAAAAGCCATGGGTCAATCGTTATCGTGGAATATTTGAGTTCTTTTTATCTGCAGATCATCCTACGGTGGCAGGTTATATTATTGATGATAAAGGGCAAATGGGGCCGCTTTTTAATGCATTGGTTTCAGATGAAGAGCGTAGAAGTGTTGAACATCGCCAGGCAGCAGTGCTTTCTTTTGCTAATCATTATTGTGCGCTAGAGAAATTTCTTGGTGATGAGTTCATAGAGCAGTTAGACTATTCCGTTGACTTGTTAGAAAGCTTTTTAATGAATCCTTCTAAAAAACAGGCGAGTGTATTTGCTCAATATAACCATACAGAACAACAGGTGGAGTCACACTTTGAACCGCTTGTGAAGAGAATTCGAGCTGTTGATTTACTTGGTAATACAAGAGGTTGGAGCTTAGGGGTTTGGCCAGAGGGCAGCTATGCTTTTAGTGGGTTCGGCTGGGTATATCAGCTCCGTCGTTTTGTTTCACGGATAAAGCGGAAGTTATTGCTTTGAAAATTTTAGCTATAAATTACAGTGACCTCAGTGGAGGTGCTGCTCGTGCGGCATATCGTATTCATCATGCAGTTCGAGCGGCAGGTGGTGATTCAAATATGCAAGTAGTTAAGTCTACATCAGGGGATTGGACGGTATCTTGCCCAGCGGGATATCTCCCTAAATTAGGAAGTTTGCTTCGCCCACGCATTGCTTTTGTAGCAAGAAGTTTTCTCAAAACTAGCTGCCTCTACCCACTTTCCCCCTCAATTCTTCGGTCAAGCTGGCCTGCACGTATTAATAAATCCAATGTGGATTTGGTGCATTTGCACTGGTTGTGTGCAGAGATGATGTCAGTAGAAGATATTGCACGCATTCGCAAGCCTTTGGTGTGGACGCTACACGATATGTGGGCTTTTTGTGGTGCTGAACATTACTCTAAAGATAGTCGTTGGCGTGAAGGGTATACAGCTTCAAATAGACCTGCTGGCGAAGCTGGGTTTGATTTGAATCGTTGGGTTTGGAAACGTAAGAGAAAAGAGTGGAAAAACCCCACTCAGATTGTGACACCAAGTAAGTGGCTTTCTGAATGTGTGGGTGAAAGTGCACTGATGCACGATTGGCCCGTTAAAGTAATTCCAAATGCAATAAATACCGATGAATGGAAGCCAATAGAAAAAGACATTGCCCGGGATTTTTTTAATCTTCCAAAGGATTGTAACCTGATTATTTTTGGCGCTATGGGTGGTGGAGATAGCCATTTGAAAGGTTTCGATTTGCTTCTAAAAGCACTGGAACATTTGCGAGGAGAAATACAAAACCTTGTGTTTGTTATTTTTGGCCAAGCTTGTCCGAAAGAGGTTCCTGATATTGGTTTTCCAATCCACTATATGGGGTATTTTCATGATGACCTTAGTTTAAGGGCTTTGTATAGCGCTGCTGACGCAATGATCATTCCATCACGTATGGATAATTTGCCTAATACGGGTGTTGAGGCCATGGCTTGTGGGACTCCTGTCGTGGCGTTTAATACTTGCGGTTTATCTGATATCATTACGCACAAAAAAACTGGGTGGCTAGCTACGGCATTTGATACTGAAGATTTGGCTAAAGGCATTCAATGGGTATTAGCAGACAAAAGTCGTCAAATTCAACTGGGTGATACAGCTAGAGCTTATGCAGTGGCAAATTTTTCTTTTCCGGTGGTCGCTGAGCAGTATATGGCTTTGTACGAAAACCTCCTGAATAATAATAAGTAGGTTGAAAAATTTTTATGCGGAGCCATTTTCTTGAATTGTATGGATTTAATTTGCTGGTTACTTTCTTGGTGTTGAATGCATTTTTTCCAGCAGAAGGTTTCACTATTTAAAAACTATTTGTTAGCTCACTGTTGTTATTGGCAGTGTTATGTTTTGCACTCCAAATTTTGAATGGCACTCAAAAAAATCGTTTTGCCAAGCTGGATTCGTTAACAAACTTTTTGCTCGTGTTATTGTTTGTTTGGTGCATCGTGACCATTGTTCGTGGGTTTGAGGCTGATGCGGGAAGGCTATTGACATTGCTCGCGCACCCAGAAGTAGGTGGTGTTTAGTATGGTTACTACCCCTTGTTGTTTATATTGGGTGCCAACCTAGAGTATTTTTTTAAAGAACAAATTTTATATCAAAGCCATTAGACTGGCTTTTGGTAAGTTACAACTTCTCAAAAACTCTACTGCGTAACATTAGTTGTGTAATATAAGCTGGGGCGATTTTTTGTATCTAATTATTCTAAACGTAGTCTATTTGGTTATTGTTGCAGTATATATTAATGCGCTGTTGACTAATAAATGGCACCAAGCACTTTTGATATTATTTTTTGCCATACCATTAAAGCATGTATATATGACATTTTTTGGGCATTATCTGGAACTATGGAAAGTGTTGTCACTTTTGTCAGTACCTGTTACTTTTGGGTATTTTTTGAAGCTTTATTCAAAAATTTTTCTGCTAAAACTATTGTTAATATACTTTCTGATAGCAGTTTTTTCGGGTTTAATTGGACCCTTCATGACTGAATTATTGCCAAATGTGGAGGTAGTGAATTTTAGTTTTAAGGTATTTATATCTCAGCTTGTTCAGTTACTGGCTTTTTTAAATCTCATACTACTTCCTCTTGTATTATCTCTACGTAAGGATGATGCGCTTAGACAGGCCATTGTTGTTTATATTGCAACAATGGTTGGGCTTGCTTTGCTAGGAATCCTTCAATATTTTGTATTTACTTCTGCTGGTATTAATATTTTCCCAATTCCACGGATGGATGGAAGTTTGCAAGAGGATGTTATGTTGCACGCAATGGAAGGGGTGGGTATTAGTGGATCATTTCGTGTTACTTCATTGTCGATGGAACCGAAAAATTTTTCTTTATATCTATGTGCTGGAATAATTTTTTTACTTGAATTAAGACGGTCTTTAGGGCGCTCTGTCTTTGGGAAAGTTGGTGATGTGGTCGCGTTAATTTTAATGCTTTTAAGCATGGCTTTAACGTTTTCGACGCTAGGATTTGTAGCTATTTTTCTTTATCTTATGTTTATAGCTCTTAACCCGCAGAGGGCTGTGTTGCTTGGGCTTTTTATTTTGGTGGTGGTGATTCCGTTAACATTCACAGATCTGGGAAGGTATGTTGCAGAGATGTTGGACGTACGCCTTTTTAATCGAATAGAGAGTAGTGGTGGGTTGGAGGATTTTGATCTAGGAACTTTTGAGTTTTTATCACATCATCCAGAATTTATTTTTACTGGCGTAGGCTTTGGTAATATACATATTGTTGCTGATAGTTACTTACCAAGCTTTGCTCAATGGGCATCTGGATCTCGTTGGCATGCCAAAATGGGTGCTTTATATGTGTTGGCGGGAGCGGGTATTTTTGGCCTTTTTCTATTGGTCGCTTTGTTTTGGTCTGGGTTGCGTTGTGCAGTACAAGCAAAGAAGCATGAACTAAGTATGTTTGCGTACACTATTACGTTATTTTTCACATTGTTTTATTTTGTAAGACTAACAGAATTTACATTTTTAGCATTAGGAATAGCACTTGCAGTCTATGTTCATACAAAAAAGGGTGCAAGCAAAATAAAAATACCTCAGTGGAAAAGGTTTGTTCAAATTCAGAGGTAAAAAAACATGAAAATAAGCATAATAACTCCATCATATAATCAGGAGCGCTTTATTGGGCGTTGTATAACTTCTGTACGAAAACAGGTAGGAATATTTGAGGTAGAACATATTATTCTTGATAACTGTTCGAATGATGAAACAGCACAAAAATTACAAGCCTATCAAGTATCGCCATCAAAGATTGACGTGCGAGTTGTTATTGAGTCTGATGCCGGTCAGACTGCTGCAATAAATAAAGGTTTTAGCATGGCTACGGGTGATGTGGTGTGTTGGCTTAACACTGATGAGTGGTATGAAGATGGAGCTTTAGCCAAAATTGTTGATTACTTTGAAACGCATTCGGGTGTTGATGTTGTTTTTGGTGATTGTGATTTTGTTGATACTACAGGCAAGTTAGTCAAGCGTAAGCGTGAATATTTTTATTCAGAGTCTATGCTGATTTATTATGGCTGCTTTATACCGAGCTGTACAACTTTCATCCGACGTCGCGTAATTGATGATGGTGTTTTTTTGAATCCAGAATTTAAAGTGACAATGGATTTTGATTGGTATGTGCGCATAGCCAAGGCTGGTTACCATTTTGCTCATCTTCCTGTGACTTTGGCTTCCTTTACTTGGCATGATGCTAACATTAGTTCGATTTTTATTGAGCGAAGAAAGGTTGAAAGACGTTTGGTGCAGGACAGATTTAGTGGTGTTAAGGGGCCGCGTTGGTTTGGAACATTAGTGTACGAGTTCATGCGGTATTTTTGGATTGGCATTCGTGTTGTTCGTCGTTTAGTAGGTTGATCTAATGGAATATTCAGCAGAAGGTTTTTTTATTCAGAGGCTATTTGATGCCTTTAATGACGCAAATATTAAGTATGCAGTTATGCGTAATCATGAAACATTACCGTACAGTGCAGGTGGTAGTGATATAGATATTGCTGTTTTAGCTTCAGACTTTGACCGAGGATGCGGTGTTTTTATGGATTGCATCACTAGCTCTGAAGGTGATGCTTTAGGGGTAATTAGCACATCAAGTTTTTTTGGAGTGTATGTTTTGGGGTGCCTAAACGGAAAATGGTGGGGTGTTTGTATTGAAATATATAAAACTATTAGCTTTAAAAGTTCCGTGCCTTTAATTAATTCGGAGTTCTTTGTTAACGGCACGTCAACACATAATGGTATTTCTGTTTTTCCTGTAGATGTAGGTAATTCCTTAGGGTTTATCAAGGAAATAATGGTTCATGACAAATTTAGAGATGATAAACCGCAGTACTTAAAAAGTGCAAAATACTTATCCAGTAGCAATAGAAAAGAATACTTGGCAGCATTTTCAACGCTAGGGAATAAAGCTTTGGAACTTTTACCTTTGGTCGTTGAGGCACATGGAAAAACTGAAATGAAAACGATGATTCGTAGGTTTCGGTATTCTGTATTGTTACATGCATTAAAAGTTAGTTTGTTTAAGGTTGTCTGGAAAAGAATCAGCCATGAGTTTCAAAGAATCCATCGGTATCTTTTTCCTGTTGGCACAGTGATCACTATACTCGGTGTTGATGGTGCTGGTAAATCTACCATTATTGATGCAATTAAGCCTGCTCTAAATGCCGCAACTCATAATGCCACATTTGTGAAACATCTTCGCCCAGAACTTCTTCCTCCGTTGGCACGCCTAAAAGGGAAGCGGAATATCCACGTTGGACCGGTAACAGACCCGCATGGTTCAACCCCAAGTGGTGTATTAGGTTCTATTGTGCGTATCGTCTATTTATCTTTAGACTATCATCTAGGATATTGGTTGAAGGTTCGGCCACAGATTGCAAAAAGGCCTGCAGTTTTTATATTTGACCGTTATGCCTATGATATCACACTGGATCCGCGCCGATTCCGTATAAGCCTTCCTGGTAAGGTTATACGGTGGTTTACAAGGTTTGTGCCAAAGCCGGATTTGATCTTCTGCCTTTATGGTTGTCCAGTAGTGCTGACTGCGCGAAAAAAGGAATTGCCATTGGAGGAAGTAGAGAGGCAGGTTAAAGCACTTAAAATTTTTGCATCTAATGAACCGAGAGCTATATTAATAAATACAGAAGCTACTGTGGAAGAGGCGAGGGATCAAGTGTTACAAGCTATTATTAAACACTCTGTTAATCGAGCTGGGAATAATCCGCGTGCGCACTAACCTACCCTTATCCTTGCTGGATTATCGTTTTGGTTGGCGTTGGCTGTTGCCTGTAGCAGGTGGTGATAAAGTAATCAGTGCAGGTCTCAATGCCGACGAGCAAGAGTGGTGGATGCAAGCATCATCTTTTACATTGATTCCCAGTGAAGATGAAACTGCTGATGGTTGGCTGGTTGCACTGGATTCAATTGACCTCGACTCAATTAATGCTCATATTTATGCTACGAAACCGAGTTGGTTATGTGCTTGGGGCAGTGGTGCTGAAATTGCTCAACTTCGCTCGAATTTGCAGGTTTTTTCATCGATACGCGAATATGCTTTATTACCTGAAACGAATTCCCGTGTTGTAGTGCCACTGTCTTCACCTCATTTTGCAGTGGCGGGGTTGTGTTTACATCGTCCTGGGCGATGGGCAGCACGGCTGGGATTAATGGTGGCTCGTGGTTTAGCACAGTTTGGGTATTATGGTTTATTGCGACGTCGTGTACTGCTGATTGCAACGCGTGATATCAATGCCTTGCCACAAGGCTTGGCTCAAAGCGAGTTGCTAGTAACAGAACCTGGAAGCCATTCAGATTATGTGCTGTATCTTGGTACGCCAGATGATAACCGTAAAACGGTTGTGTTGCCTTTGGGAGATGAGCCATCATCACAAATTTTAAAGGTAGCAGAGTCACCCAAAGCATGCTTAGCCCTTCAAAATGAGTCACAAGCATTAATATCAATGAGTCAAACACCGTTGGCTGAATATGTGCCGAAACTCATTGATCTAATAAATAACAGGGGGCAAATAACATTAGTGCAGGAGTATCGCACGAGGCGTTCGGTTGCTAAGTTTCGCATGGATGCGGCAGTGATGGATTTCCTTGTGAATTTAAGTCAGGTCGAACGTAAGCAAGTGGCTTTGCTTGTATGGTTACCGACACTTCCCGATAATTCATCAGATGTTGAAATGTTGGACGAGGTGAGACGTTCGGCGGCAAAATTACGGACTCATTTAGATGAATTGGCGAAGAACGGAGCTAAGGTGTGGTTGCATCGTTGTCATGGAGATTTTGCGCCATGGAATTGTTCTTGGTCAGATAAGGGGCTGTTTGTTTTTGATTGGGAAGAGAGCGTAGGTGAAAGTTTGGCTCTGGATGACGCATTTTATTTTGTATTATCACCTTTTATACATGTCAATAGTAAGGTAAATGTAAAAAAGGCACTGGAGGCAGTGTTGTGTTTTGCTTCAAAAGTGATGATTAAGCAGGGTTTTGATGCTGAAAATATAAAATTGTACCTGGCTATTTGGTTGTTAAACCGTTTGTTACAAGGATCAATCTATGGTGAATTAGTGGTGTGCTTGGAGAAAAAGTGGTAATGACTAAACGCTTGAAAATATTGGTTTCCGCTTATGCCTGCGAACCAGACAAGGGTTCTGAAGCAGAGGTAGGCTGGCAGTGGATTCAACAGCTTGCGCGTCAACACGACGTGTGCGTATTGACGCGAGCTAATAATAAGCAAAAGATTGTTCAATCGGGTATTTGTTATAAGCTCCCGAATTTGCGGTTTGAATACGTGGACTTACCTCGTTGGGCTGCTTTTTGGAAGAAGGGAAATCGGGGGGTTCACCTGTACTATACGTTATGGCAGATTCTTGCGGTTTTCCGGGGGCTGCGACTGCACCGCCAAGAAAGGTTTGATCTAACGCATCACTTGACGTTTAGTCCATTCTATCGGGCTCCCTTAATTAGCCTACTTCCAGTCCCCTTTATATGGGGTCCTATCGGTGCGGGTGAGGTGTTGCCGCAGCAGTATTGGTCACTGTTCACGTTTAGACAGAAAGCTCGTGAAGTTCTGCGTCTTTTAATTCGTAAACTTGTTGTCTTGAACCCATTAATCTATTTTGCGATGCGTAAAGCACGATTGATTGTTGTGGCTACCAATGAAACCTACCTTGTGGTACCTCGTCACCTAAGGGATAAGGTGGTTGTTGAGTCCCAAATTGGCATGAATTTAGAAGATGAAAAATCCTTATCTTATTCAGTGACGGATGAGGGTGTTTTTCGCATTGTAACGGCCGGTAGACATGTATACTGGAAAGGGCACTTACTGATTATTCAGGCTTTCGCAAAATTTCTAGAATCATCCGCTTTACAAGCGGAACTGGTTGTTCTTAGTGACGGTCCAGAGCATGGTCGGCTCAAAGCTGAAGTAAGTCGTCTTGGTATTGCTCCGCAAGTTAAATTCTTAAAATGGCTACCCACTCGGCAAGATGTATTTAAGCAATATTGTCAGGCAAACCTCTTTGCATATTGTAGTTTTTTCGAGTGTGGTGGTTATGTTGTCCTTGAAGCTATGGCGTGTGGAACTCCTGTTGTCACCTTGCAATTAGGAGGGCCGGGAGAAATTGTTACTGATAATTGTGGTGTTCTAGTATCCTCGGAATCAATTGATCACACTGTGGCGAGTTTTGCGCAGGCATTTCACTCGCTAGCAGTTGACGAGAAGCTGCTAAAAGAGAAAAAACAAAAAACGGTTGAGCGAGTAGAACAAAATTACAAATGGTGCGTAAAGGGTGATCGTTTACTGCAGTTGATAGATATGTGGTGCGCTAAATCGCACTAACGCATTTGAACCCAAGCAAATCACTGTAACATTAAATAAAGATGCTAGAAGAAATCAACAAAAATGCTTTTCATGTAAACGTAAGCGAGTCTATATAAAGATGAAGATTTGTTTGGTTCATAACGCATACGGGAAGTTCAGCGGTGAAGAAGCGATGGTGCGGGATACTCGGTCGGTGCTCATTGAGCATGATCATGAAGTTGTCTCTTTTGAGCGGACAAGTGAAGAAATTGCTGAGATGCGTTTGGGTTCAGTGCGAGCGTTTTTAAGTGGGATTTATAATCCTGCTTCAAGAAAACAGTTTCGTAAACTACTTGCAAGCGAACAACCGGATATCATCCATATACATAACCTTTTTCCTTTGATTTCACCATCCATTTTGCCAGAAGCAAAAGTAGCGGGCATTCCCGTAGTAATGACGGTTCATAATTATCGTCTTATCTGCCCCAATGGGCTGCACTACCAGAACGGGAAGGTTTGCGAGCAGTGTGTAAGTGGTCATGAATACAAGTGCGTGATTAATAACTGCGAGAGAAATATTGCTAAGAGCTTGGGTTATGCAGCACGAAATATGTGGGCGCGTATAAATCGCTATTATCTTGATAATGTGAGCCACTATGCTTGTTTGACCAAGTTTCAAAGAGAGAAACTTATTAGAGCAGGTTTTCCACAAGAAAAAATATCAGTTGTACCTAACATGGTTCAAATGGCTGAAGCATCTTGCGAAGAGTCAAGTGCTGAGTATGTAGGTTTTGTTGGGCGGCTGAGTCCTGAGAAAGGAATCTCCACATTGATAGATGCGGCGCAGCGTTGTCCTGCAATTCCTTTTGTAGCCGCAGGCGCACACCATAGAATGCCAGGGTTAGCCGATATGGCCCCAAAAAATTTCAGTCTTCTTGGGCATTGTGAAAAAGGAGAATTGGTTGGATTTTATAAACAAGCAAGGGTCATTGTATTGCCTAGTGTATGGTGGGAAACGTTTGGGCTTGTCGTAGTTGAGGCTATGCTTCATGGTAAACCAGTTATCTGTTCTAAAATTGGCGGGCTTTCCGAAATTGTAGAAGATGGCGTGACCGGCTTGCTAGTGGAACCAGGTGATCCTAAAGACCTTGCGGAGAAGGTTCAGCACCTTTGGGATCGCCCTGAGTTGTGTCGCCAGATGGGAATGGCTGGAAGAGAAAAGGCTCTGCGGGAATACTCTCCCGAAAAATATTACGATCGTTTGATGGGTGTATATAAAAAGGCAATAGAATCATGCAGTGTTTAGTGAGTGAGAATATTTTAAGTTATCCCGTTGTTATTAGTGATAAGTCGGCATGTGTGAGCCAGATTTTTGATTGGTTAGAATATGACGAATTAGCTAAATATTTTGTATGTACTAACCCCCACTCTATACAAGTGGCTGAGACGGATTCTTTATTTAAAGAAGCACTGCAACAGGCAGATTTAGCAACACCTGATGGAGTCGGCATTGTAATCGCCTCAAAAATTTTCGGGGGCGGAATTAAGGATCGTGTGACGGGTAGTGATGTTTTCCTGGGTTTGAGTGAAGTGCTTAACAAAAAAGGAACGGGTAGTTATTTTTTTCTTGGCTCGACTGAATCTGTTTTAGAGCAAATTCGAGAAAAAATAGCAGTTGAGTATCCGAGGATTAAAGTTGTGGGTACTTATTCACCGCCATTTAAATCTGTGTTCAGTGATGATGATAATCAAAAGATGATCGAAGCGATTAACTCAGTAAGCCCTGATGTGCTCTGGGTGGGAATGACTGCGCCTAAACAGGAGAAGTGGATTTATCAGCACAGAGGTCAATTGAATGTTAAATTTATTGGAGCTGTTGGTGCGGTATTTGATTTTTATACGGGAAATGTGAAGAGATCCCATCCATTTTTTTTGAAAATGGGGCTGGAGTGGTTGCCACGATTGCTTCAGGAGCCAAGACGGCTTTGGCAACGTAATTTCATATCGAACCCTATGTTTATGATGAGGGTCATTCGAAAGAAATTTTTGGGTTAGCTCGTTTGTAAGTTCGAATATTTGCAGTATTTAGGATAATAAATGAAATAACTATCCTTAATTTATAGTAAAAATGCTAATCTATTGCAATATTATTTTATCTACGAAATCAAAAGAGTACAGTTTAAGTCATGAATCCACAGGAGATAATGTGAAAAAAGTTGCCTTAATTACAGGAGTCACAGGTCAGGATGGGGCTTATCTGGCTGAATTTTTATTGGACAAAGGGTATGAAGTTCATGGCTTAAAGAGGCGTGCTTCTTCTTTTAATACCGATCGTATAAATCACTTGTATCAAGACCCGCATGAGGGTGATACCAGTTTTTTCTTGCATTATGGTGATTTAACCGATGCGACTAATCTTATCCGTATTGTGCAGGAAGTGCAGCCGGATGAGATCTATAATCTAGGCGCGATGAGTCATGTCGCGGTTTCGTTTGATTCACCGGAATATACAGCGAATGCGGATGGCTTGGGAACGTTACGAATTCTTGAGGCGATTCGGATTTTAGGCTTGGAGAAGAAAACCCGTTTTTACCAGGCTTCAACTTCAGAGCTTTATGGTGAAGTTCAAGAAATTCCGCAGAAAGAAACCACACCATTTCATCCACGCTCTCCTTATGGCGTTGCAAAACTATATGCTTACTGGATTACGGTCAATTACCGTGAATCTTACGGCATGCATGCTTCAAACGGTATTCTGTTTAACCATGAGTCGCCACTGCGTGGTGAAACCTTTGTTACACGTAAAATTACACGGGCTTTGGCACGTATTCATCTTGGCCTACAGAAATGTTTGTATCTCGGCAATATGGATGCCAAACGTGATTGGGGTCATGCGCGGGACTACATTGAAATGCAATGGATGATGCTACAACAAGATGAGCCTGATGATTATTGTATTGCCACGGGTGTGCAATATTCTGTGCGTGAGTTTGTTGAAGTGGCACTAAAACATTTGGAGCGCTCGATTCGCTGGGAAGGAGAGGGGCTTGATGAAAAAGGCTTTGACGTTGAAAGCGGTGAGTGCATTGTTGCGGTTGATCCACGCTATTTTCGTCCTGCAGAAGTTGAAACTTTACTGGGTGATCCAACCAAGGCAAAAGAAAAACTGGGTTGGACTCCAAAAATTACTTTTGAAGAGTTGGTCAAAGATATGATGGAAGCTGATTTGATGTCGGCACAGCGCTTTGATGTCGTTAAAAAAGCGGGGCATGATGTCTATGCGCATCATGAGTAATTGAATATGATGAATCAAGGCGCATCTATTTATGTGGCGGGGCATCGTGGTTTGGTTGGTTCGGCGATTGTTCGCCAACTGAAATCATTGGGTTACACTCATATCATTTGTCAAACCCATGATGAACTGGATTTGACTAATCAGCTTGCTGTTAAGGAGTTTTTTGAAGTAGAAAAGCCTGAATATGTTTTTCTTGCTGCGGCTAAGGTGGGGGGGATTTATGCCAATAATGCTTACCCTGCTGAGTTTATCTACAAAAACCTGATGATTGAAGCGAATGTGATTGATGCTGCATATCAAAATGGTGTCAAGGGTTTGCTGTTTTTGGGGAGCTCCTGTATTTACCCGCGAGCGGTAGAGCAGCCCATGCGGGAAGATGCACTTTTAACGGACGTTTTAGAGCCTACGAATGAGCCCTATGCCATTGCCAAGATTGCAGGGATTAAGTTGTGTGAATCTTATAATCGGCAGTATGGCACTGATTTTCGTAGTGTGATGCCGACCAATTTGTATGGGCTGAATGATAATTTCAATTTGAAAAACAGTCATGTAATTCCAGCATTGATGCGCAAGTTTCATGAAGCAAAAATTTCCAGTGATAATAATGTTGAAGTATGGGGCAGCGGAAATGCACGGCGGGAATTTCTGTATGTCGATGATATGGCCGATGCTTGTATTCATGTATTGACGATGGATCAAGCCCAGTATGCAGAGCAGACTGAGCCGATGTTGTCCCATATCAATGTCGGTACCGGTACGGATGTCACCATTCGTGAATTGGCAGAGCTAGTAAAAACCGTGACGGGTTTCGAAGGCGAGATTGTTTTTGATCGCAGCAAGCCAGATGGCACGCTACGAAAGCTGATGGATACGAGTAGACTCACTTCGTTAGGCTGGCAGCCTAAAGTCAGTTTGAAAAATGGCCTAGAAAAAACCTATATGTGGTTTCAGTCACTTGAAAGTAGTGATGTTCGATCTTGAAATAGCCTGTATGCAGTTATCCGCTTCCGAAACCAAGAGAATTTTCACTTCGCTAGTATAAGATGAGTCTGAACTCGGAGTGTAATTCCAACATAAAATGAGTCTAAAGCCCCAATCCACAGACCGAGGCTGGCTAATGGGTGCCCCTTTTTTACTTTGGCTCAGTATGTATTCTGGGGTCTTATTTAATCAACAGCTGAACGAGTGAATTTAACACGGCTTTACCTCGCTTTCGAACATTGTGCACATATTCAAAAAACCAAGATACTCAGGCAATTTTTCTTGTGAAATACCGCGATGTGGTCTTAGCCAATAACGGAATAATGACCAGAAACCTTCCATTGTATTAACATGTACTTCGTGAAAACCATCGCCATCTTCATCACGCACATATTCTCCAGCGCTATGATTAACGGTCTTATGTGCGTATCCCCACTCAGTCAGTCGATGATAAATACTGTACTCATCCGTGTAGATCAAACTCCCCATCGCGACCGTCGATTCAACCAAAGGCTTTATCGTTTTCTGCTGAACATTTTCACACAGGTGAATCACAACTTCGCCTTTATGCCTGGCAATCAAGTACACTTCATCGAACTCAACTTCACCTGATAGCGTGATTACTGGCTTTTTTTTCAATGCCCGAACGAAGTTGCAGCAGCGGCTTTAGTTGCCGTAGAGTCATTGAGGTAGTTATGGCGTAGTTGAAACGAGGAACGATGTTTTACGGAGCCGTAACGGACGCAGGACAGTCGGGGCAAAAGGAATTAGCTGTCGCGTTAGTGAGTGAATTTTTGGCAGGGATGCCAAATAATTTCGTCACGAAGTAGCGACACATTCGTTATTGAGATCAAGTTCATGGGATATTTGACGATTAGACAGACTCAACCCCATAAAATATAGGCATTGCTAAAGTAGTATAGCTTAGTTAGAATTGGTTTTTGAGCTGAGCTTTAATTGAGCAGAGGAATTCAATGGATTGCCCTAAATGCAAGTCAAATAACAAGACCAAAGATGGCATTGTAAAACAGAAACAACGCTACAAGTGCAAGGAGTGTGGATTTCGATTTACTGTTGCCACGGGTTCATCAGCAAAACCACTTTACTTGAAGAAATTGGCTCTCCAGTTATATCTGGAGGGGTCAGGCTTTCGTTCTATTGGTCGAATCCTGAATGTGAGTAATGTCAGTGTATTAAATTGGATTCGAAGCTTTGGCGAACAAGTTACCAGTCTTCAAAGTTCTGAGTCCGTAGTATTTACCGAGATTGATGAGATGCATACCTATGTTGGTCAAAAAAAAACTATAAATGGATATGGATTGCTGTTGATAGATATGGGAAAAAGTTCATCGACTTCATTGTTGGTGATCGAAGCACACAGACAGGAGAAGAGCTATGGAGCAAGATCAAAGAGAAACTTGCCGGAAAAATAGCAACGGATTACTGGAAACCCTAAAGTGGCCCCCATAGTCAAGACAGAGACTCAAAAAAATAAGATATAACCCTTATTTTACTATTGAAATAATTTTATTATGGATCAACGAATGCTCGGTGGATGTGTTCTTGGGGGTGTTGCCCA
>JAKITI010000024.1 GCA_021648145.1 Gammaproteobacteria bacterium | reverse complement strand
TGGAACATTAAGTGGCACGGCTCCCAAGCTGTTTTATACGCCGAATAAAGATTACAGCGGCAGTGACAGCTTTACATTTAAAGTCAATGATGGCGCGCTTGACTCTGCAGTGGCAACGGTCAAGTTAATGATCAAGACATATG
This sequence comes from Gammaproteobacteria bacterium, assembly GCA_021648145.1. Taxonomy (NCBI): domain Bacteria; kingdom Pseudomonadati; phylum Pseudomonadota; class Gammaproteobacteria; species Gammaproteobacteria bacterium. The sequence goes on along the minus strand of JAKITI010000024.1, from coordinate 22,536 downwards.
TACTTTTAGAAGAAAGGCATGACGACGGAAACGGCGCTACAAATTATATTTATACCTACACCTATGATGCCAATGGTAACCAGTTGACTAGGAGTTATGACACTAATGAAGACGGCACCGCAGAGAGTATTACAACCTTCATCTACGACAGCAATGGTAACCTGTTAACAAAAAAGAGTTACCAAAGTGATGTAGGCGACACCCCAGATAGTATTATTACCTACACCTATGATGCCAATGGTAAACGGCTAACAAAGAGTCGTGATGATAATGGAGACGGAACCGCAGAGAGTATTGCTACCTACACCTATGACGACGACAATGGAAACCTGTTGACAATGAGTTATGACAGAGGTGGGTACGACACTCCAATGAGGCTTTCTACTGAAATTTACACCTATGACGATAATGGTAATTTATTGACAGAAAAGGTTTATTACGGTTATGTAAACGATACCGTAAATGCTATTACAACCTACACCTATGGCGACGACAATAATCTGTTAACAAAGAGTTATGACATGTATAACGACGATACCCCAAGGAGGGTTTATATTGAAACCTACGCCTATGACGATAACCGTAACCGGTTGACAGATAGCTACGATGGCATTGAAGACGACATCCCATATATCGTTACAACCTACACCTATGATACCAGTGGTAATCTTTTGACAAAAAAAAGTTATGAAGGTGATGTAGGCGACACCCCAGATAGTACTATTACCTACACATGGACTCAACTTTCAGAACTTAAAGAATAGTAAAGTGAAAGCGCCCCACTCTGCTTGAGCACCAAAAGCATAACCCATAATATTGTATTCAATGACGGTAACAATCAGTGCTCCAGAACATCATGACGCAAGAGGCATCTTCACCAAAGGCTTTGGCTGGACAATCACCGATGGTGGAGTTGTGCCATAGAGCAAGATGCGTCACATGGCAATAAAAAAATAATTAAAATCTATGTTCCCTTGCTTTCCATACCAACAGAAAGGACCTTAAAATGACAGAAATACTCATCAGTAACCAAGCCTGGAACAAACCAAACTTCAAACGGATGTGTGGTGAATCCCTTGAAGAACTGCAATGCAATGGGCAACACGGCATCATGTGGCCTTATGAACCCTACACGATAGGCCAAACAACGCGTGAAGAGATGGATATTATCAGAGTCCTGAACTGTGGCGACATTCCTCGAAACCTGCATTCACTGTCCCGCACCACAGGGCAGGACAACATCGTCGGTGTCAGTGATGCCATGATCACACTGCATGACACCACCGCCGCCATGGCAGGCTCAACAACCGCCGTTCATGCCGCGCGCAGCAACAACTTCGTGCTCTCCGTGCAGCATTATCAGGATACCCTGCTCACCTTCCGCGATGTCATACAGGCCGGAGATGCCACCGCAAAAGCCTCCGCAGGGGTCGCCATTCTCACTGCCTCTGATCACATGCAAAAACACTTCCAGTATGAATTAAGAATGACCCAGCACGGACAACGGGCATCACGCCGAGGCAGCGCCCTCCACAACCACACCCGCGCCATGAATATCGCCCGCAGCAGCCGCAGCATCGAAAAGCTGGAGCTGGTATCACAAGTTCAAGCGGGCAAACTGGCTCGATTCAGTCAATACGGCAAAGTACTCGGTACCGGACTGGTCGCCATTGATTTTGCCAGCCGTATCGGCAACGTCCAGAACGCTTACAAAGCAGAGGGTGACTGGGAGCGGGAATTGTTTATTGAGTCGAGTAGTTTTACATTAAGTGCGTTGGCAGGCACAATTACTGTAGGTGTGGGAGCTAAAGCCCTGGTATTTGTAACGGTAGCAACACCTGTTGGCTGGGTGGGTCTTATCGTTGTGGCGGCGGGGGTCTCTATGGGAGCGAACTATATTGCGAAAGAAAAAAGTGGAAGCACATACGATAGCATTATGAAATGGATAAGTACCTTATGACCTTGGGTGAGGCAATGTTTGCGGCAATATTTGCTGTGGGATTTATTGCCTGTATTTTATTTGTTATTTTCGGCCAAGTGACAGTGCGCAAGCTCAGAAAAAATCCAGCAACTAAACACGCATTGGGTTTTGAGTTTACAAGTGGTTGGGATATTTTCAATGTAGCATTTGCATTAGCACTTCCAAAAGCAATCGCACGAAGAATTAAACGTAATTCCATATCTATGGGAATGGGTTCAGGGTTTGAGGCAGATCCTGATATATTGTACAAACAAACGACAGTGTTTGACCGAGTGTTGGCGCGAATGTTTTTTGCGTCATGGGTGTTTTCTGGGTTTGGAATCATTATATTCGGGGTGCTTGATTTGATTTTTAATTTCGACTGAAACAGGCAACGTACAGAACGCTTACAAAGCAGAGGGTGACTGGGAGCAAGAATTGTTTATTGAATGAAACTTTTTGTTACGTTTTTATTGCACTTCACCCGCCAGTGATACGGCCTTAATCATCGCATAGCACTTCTGGCCCACTTTCAGATCAAGAACGTGCAAAGATTTGCGGCTGATACTGGCCAACAGAGGCACACCCACATCAAGCTTAACCTGCACTGCGTGGCTCTTCATATCGGGTGCGGATATATCAATGATCGTCGCTTCCAGAATATTCAAAAAACTGCTGGGATGGGTCGATTTTTGCAGGGCAATTCCCACATTACGAGCAAGAATATGCACCCGTTGTTGCTGACCTTTCAGGAAAGGCTGCTTTGGAATTAAAAGTTGACCGCCCGGAAAGCTCAGGTGAGTCAGCCCGAACGCCTCGTCATGTTCTTCAATGGTCGTCTCGATCACCGAGCCAGACATATCACCCAGATATTGGCTCAGCTCCAACTCAGAGCAAAGCTGGGTGATGTGCCCCATAGCCACAGACTTTCCTTCACGTAGCAACACCATAGTATCGGTAATCTGCAACACCTCTTGCAGTGAGTGGCTGACATAGATCACCGGAATATCCAGTTTATTATGCAGTTGATGGATAAACGGCAACACCTCCTGTTTACGCGCAATATCAAGCGATGCCAACGGCTCATCCATCAAGAGCAATTTGGGGCTGGCCAGCAGTGCTCGCCCAATAGAAACACGCTGCTGTTCACCCCCGGAAAGTTTATGGGGTTTGCGTTGCAACAAGTGCTCAATATCTAACATATCAATCACCGCCTGCCACTCAATATACCTCTCCTTTTTTGGCGTACGTTTATAGCCATACTCCAGATTTTTTTGCACACTGAGATGGCTAAATAGCCGAGGTTCTTGAAATACATAGCCTAAGGAGCGCTTGTGGGAAGGCAGAAAAATATGGTTTTTTTCATCCTGCCATATTTCATCAGAGACTCTCATATAGCCATTGGAGCTGCGTTCCAGCCCAGCAATGCAACGCAAAAGTGTTGACTTGCCAGAACCGGAAGGGCCAAACAGCGTGGTCACACCTTTGGCAGGAAGATCCAGTGCCACGTTGAGATTAAAACCTTCAAATGAAATATCAAAGCGGGCTTCAATGGGCATTGGTCGGAAACCTGCGATTAATCACGTAGACCATCAACAATACGATAAAAGTAAATATCAGCAGACCCGCTGAAAGCACATGAGCTGCGCCATAGTCCAACACTTCCACATGCTCATATATAGCAATGGAAAGCACTTGCGTCTCACCCGGAATGCTGCCACCCACCATCAGCACGACCCCAAACTCCCCCATAGTGTGTGTAAAGCCAAGCACTGCAGCAGTAATATAGCCACGCATGGATAACGGTAGAATCACACTGAAAAAAGCATCCAGACGTGAAGCCCGCAGCAGCAAGGCCACCTCCAGAGGTTTTCGGCCGACGGCGACAAAAGAGTTCTGCAGGGGTTGCACAACGAAAGGGAGCGAATAGATCACCGAGGCAATCACCAACCCGCTAAAGGTAAAAGTCAGCGCTGAACCCGTCAAATCAGCCCACGGCCCACCAATCACACCGTTCGCACCCAGTACGATCAACAGATAAAAGCCCAATACCGTAGGCGGTAATACCAGAGGCAGTGCAACCAGTGTCTCAACGATAGCCGCCCATTTTGATTTGCTATGCGCCAACCACCAGGCCAGCGGTGTGCTGATCAGCAGTAATATCAATGTCGTCACCGCTGCAAGCTTTAAAGTCAGCACAACAGGTGAAAGCAGATCCATTAAAGATACCCGTATTGCCGTATGGCATCACGCACCACATCACTTTTTAAAAACTCCAAAAAGTTTCTGGCGTTGGGGTTATTTTTTCCATACGTCAATAACACAGCCTCTTGCTCCAGCAGAGGGTAATGATCTTGAGGCACCAGCCAATAGGATGTTCGGTTGAAATGATTCTTTGGATTAAGCACTTGCGACAAAGCAATAAAACCTAATTGAGCATTACCACTGGCGACAAACTGGAACGTCTGCCCAATACTTTCCCCGCGAACAAGCTTATCTTTCAGTGTAGACCACAGCCCGATTTTTTGTAGAACATGCTGTGCTGCAGTGCCATAAGGTGCTGTGCGTGTATTGGCAATAGCAATACGTTTAATATCCGGATCGCTTAATCGCGCACGATCAATGGGCTGCTTATCACGGCTCCATAACACCAAACGCCCGACGGCATAGGTAAAGCGACTATTCGCTACCGCTTTATCCACTTCAACTAATTTTTCAGGGTAAAATTTATCCGCAGAGAGTAGTACATCATAGGGTGCGCCATTTAAAATATGAGCATAAAGCTTGCCACTGGAAGCGCCGCTGATAATCAATTTATGGCCACTTTGCGCTTCATATTCAGGTGCTAATGCTTTAAGCGTCGCAAGAAAATTAGCAGCCACAGCGACTCGCACTTCACCTGCGTGCACATCAGGCAATAAAAAGATCAATATCAGGAATGCGAGTTTTTTCATAAACTCAGTGTATATACTCAACAATGCTAAAAAGCGTGAAAAGTTAATATGAACCCTTTATCAGGAACAAGACTTAACTTTGAGTATACCTGTTTCCAAATTTAGGTTATATGAATGTTTTACTTACAGGCTCAGGAATATCACTCTCCTGATCATCCGTATCCAATGCAGTGACTGAAAAGTAGTAAGTTCCACTATCAAGAGCGCTGAATTGATACTCCATCGTGTATGGATCAACCACTTCATCCACAAGCGTTATCGAATCGGGTGTTGCACCCATATACACCCTATAACCAGCAATTTCACTCATAGGAACAAAACTTCCATCCATGCGAGTTGTTGGAGCCGTCCATGTGAGGGTCGCACTGTTTCCAGCCCCCTCACCATTGCCCCCGCACCCTATCAAAGTCAAGCTCATGATGATAAGCATAGTGCTGATAATATAGTTTTTCATGGCATTCTCTTAATTTTCATAGTCACTTACGGTGCATTGTGCCGTTGATAACAGGAAACCACTGTGATCATTAACTCGTTATATCTGTGATCACTGCCTCGTTATAACGGTTGCACCCATAAATCACTCCAATGAAACTGCAATCTATTTTCAATATCCAGATCAAAAACGAACTCTCTGAACCACTTCCAGAACAAGCGGCATATCGAGTTCTGCCTGCAAAGTCTCTTTAAACTCCTCCAGCTCTTCCTGGCTCAACGTCTCTTGAACGATAAAATCGCACTTCACAATCGTCAGCATATCCGCGTGCTTAAGAACAACATTTTCAATCTGTACCGTTTTACCTGAAACCACATACCCCTTCTGCTCCAAAGCAGATAGAATTTTAGAGTCAAGAGCCATCGTTGCAAACGAAAGATAGAGCGGAATGGCAACGATCAGCGAAATAACCAAAGCATAAGTCAACCCCTTCTTGGCACGCTTGATCGGTGAAAAGCCCATAATAAGAAAGGTCAGTGATGCAGCGAAGACAATGCCCACAAAGTTAGTGATAAACAGCAAAAGTGCCGGATAGAATATATCCATGTTCATCCACCCCAGCCCGATACCTGCAGTCGCAAGCGGTGGCACCAGAGCAACAGCAATCGACACCCCTGCAAGTGAGCCGACAATTTTTTCATTATTTTGAGCATAAGCAGCCGCCACGCCTGATGCCAGTGCAACAATCAAATCTAAAAGAGAGGGGCTGAGCCTTGCAGAAATCTCGTCCGTCAAATTTTCGAGCGGCAAGACAAAAGCGATGGCAGCCGCACTTAACAGTCCGATCAACACCCCAATCAACACCGTTCGCATTGAGCCAAACAGTAAACTTTGATCATTGCGAAGTACACCCATCGCTGTCGACACAATTGGCTGCATCAAAGGAGCCAGCAACATTGCACCAATCACGACAGAAGCACTATTCAAAAAAAGCCCGACCGTTGCCAATATCGTGCTCAAAAACATCAAGGTCACATACGTTGGCTCTGTTTTGCCCTGTCTTCTAAGGTCGGCAAAAAGGTCTTTATAACGATCTTCACTGGCATGAGTAAAAAGTGGCAGAGTCTTTTGTACATAGCTGACCTCCTCACTTGTAACTGGCAGGCCTGATAACTTCAATGTCTCCTTATCCGAGGAGTCATTTTTAACTTCTGCCCAAAATTTTTCACTTGCAATGAACTTAACCGCCTGTTTTTTGACCGCAAATTCAACAGGCGTTTGTGTCACTTGCTCGCCATCAACCATCACATCAAGAGCCGGTGAACTCTCAATACGGAGTGACTCGCTTTTGATAAATCCAACGGAATCAGGAAAACTCGTATTTTTTGACTTTTTGAAAATTGAAACGTAAAGATAGTAGAGATAATCCGCTATAGATGCGGGGGAGAGCAAAAGCGCCGAAAGCTTGCCATCATTCACAGACAAGTATTCTTGAACAATAGAGGCTGCACCTGTGTGATTATCATGTTCGATAATCACGACACCGCTTGCGGCAGTATTGACCTCTTGACCTTTGCCTGTAGTTAACTTGACTTTATTCTGTTTGAGATGCTTTAATTTTTTACAAGAATTTATAAGCAGCTTATACCTTTCCCTTAAAGAGGTCTGCTTATAAGCAGCACTACTATAGGTGAGCGGTGGCGCATCTCCCACAACTGCCCCCCATAAAACAATATCATTATTTGCATAAAGCAGATCCAGCGGTTTGGGCTCACTTTCCAGTGCCACCTTCAGAGACTCGTCTATATTTTTTGGAATTTCAAAAGTCGAACGAAGTGTATTTTGATTTTTTTGAGCCAGAAAAGCCACGCTAAAGCCATGTTCACATGCCCTATCTAATACCTGCTTAACTTCACTGGTGTCACCACAAATGATAACTCGATCAGAATCTACAACAGCTTCATCTTTCAAAAAATCATCAATAAAAACCGTATTTAAAAGCGCCGCATACTGACTTTTGCTCACCGTCTCTAAAATACTTTCGCACTGTTTACCATAAATAAAATATACATTTTCGGTGACACTATTCATAAAACAATCTCTTTTATACCCAACACCCTAATCTGGAGCATTATAGATAAAATCGAGCTGTTTTGTGTAATGTGATCTTTTAATCCCGCAAGGAACCTGTTATTCAGATTTCGGCCAACCATCCTCAAACAAAAAATCTTCCAAAAGTTTACCTTGCCGCCAACCCGCCTGCTCCAACATTGGTTTGTCATAAAACTTTTCCACTGGGCCAATGCACAGCAAAGCAATCGGTTTGGCTCCTTCTGGGCAACCTAACAACTCAGCCAATGCTTTGGGGTCAAACAGAGAAACCCAGCCCAGCCCCAAGTTTTCCACTCTTGATGCCAGCCACAAATTTTGAATTGCACAAGCCGTGGAGCAGAGCGCCATCTCTTCCGGCAAGGTGCGACGACCGAACACCGTGCCATCATCCGGTGCTTGCACCACAGCAATCAAAGCCGCGCTCTCTCGTATGCCTTCGACTTTAAGCTGAAGAAACTCCTGCTGCCTTGCCACCAGAAGTTTAGCCGTTTCTATACGCTCTTGATCCACCAACTCTGCAACCGCTTCGCGTAACTCAGAATTTTTGATTTGAATAAAACGCCATGGCTGCATCAAACCCACAGAAGGTGCAGTATGCGCGGCACTTAGAATGCGCTGTAACACTTCAGCATCAATACTGCTATTTGAAATAAAGTGCCGCATATCGCGCCGCTCACGCATCACGCGATACAAAACTTCTTGCTCTGATTTGGAAAAATCAGTCGGCAAGACCTGATTCTCGCTGCCAAACTTCCTGATAACTTGTTTGTGCTTTAGAGTTAAATTCACCCTCTTGGCGAATCAGTGACAGATTGAATACCGCATGACCTGCAGCATCAACAAAGTGAACACTGCGCAAAGAATTTCCGCGCTGCACCATCCAGGCATCAGCGACTTTGGCCCAATGAATGTGTAGATGAAAATGGTCACTCTCAATATTCAGCCATTCGCCTCGCATTTTGAAGTCGCTGGCATTCAACATCAGCTCTGAAACTGCCCCGCCATCACTCCGCACCACAGCGCGTAAACGACCCCAATGAACTGCATCGGTCTCCACCAGTTTTAACACGTCAGATAAAACCGGAGTCGCTTTAAACTCACCCGCTGGACTTTCGGCACGCGCCTCAGAAATAGCGGAAATAATCTGTGCCAAAGGCATATCGAAGTAGTTCACCACACCCCGCAAAGAGCAATCAGAGTTTTCATTCATGTACTCACGCACACACTCTTTCCACCCTTCCAGCCCCATGGTCAGCGAACGACCCCGCTTTTCATCACCTTTGATTTCACCGGTCAACTGATCATATTTATTCGCGTAACCGCGTGGTGTAATCATCAACCCATGTTTTAGAAAAGTACTGCTATTACCAATCAATACCGTTGTCAACATGCCGATATTGCAATCCACCATTTCGTCCAGACGTACAATCTGAATATCCTGTCTTTCACGGTAGGCGGACTTTACAATGGCCACAGGGGTTTCCGGTTTACGATGTTGCAACAAAATACGCTGCGCCTCGACAATCTGCCCCGTCCGTCGGCCGCTTTTTGGATTATACAAAGCCACCACAAAGTCACTCTGCGCCGCCGCTTTTAAACGCCTTGCAATCACCGGCCACGGAGTCAACAAATCCGACAAAGAAATTGAACAAAAATCATGCGTCAGCGGTGCGCCAACTAATGAAGCGCAAGCGGATAAAGCGGTGCTGCCTGGTATGACTTCGACTTGAATATCACTACCGGGTGTCCAGCCCGACTGCAATAACACTTCATAAGTAGGCCCCGCCATACCATAAACGCCGATATCTCCAGAAGAGATCAGCGCCACCACTTTGCCTTGCTTGGCCTGTTCATAAGCTTCAATGCTACGATCCAGCTCTTCAGTCATGCCCTTACGCACCACCTTTTTACCCTCAAGCTGATCTTGCACCAGCTTGATGTAGGTCGAATAGCCAATCACGACATCCGCCTCTTTAATGGCTTCAAGTGCCCGAGTACTCATGTGTTGCTTTGCGCCAGGGCCAAAGCCTACCAACAGAATTTTACCTTGATTCATATTTGTTTTTTCTCTGTTTCTCTAATCGTTCCATCGCTCACAATCGAAACCGTGGCATTCTTGCCATCAGCGCCCAGATATTTATACTTTTCAACCAGTAAGTCATTCATATTTTTTTGTGCCGCCAGTAACGCTGCCGCCTCCGCCACTGCGGGCGTACCCATGTATTTCAAAACCACTGCTGAAGGGTTAGGTACTTCCACTTGCGCCAACTGCGCGGCACTGAAAAAGTGCAGTGGCCATTTTTGCTGTTCAGCCAAGGCCAACAGTGCAACTTCATCATTTTTTTTGTCGATACTCGCCAGTGCTGTCACAGCATCGCGATTTTGGTCAATTTGTGCTAAAGCTTGATCCACTGCCGTTAGCAATGTCTCCAGTGAAGCGCCTCGGTCACAGCCCATGCCTAGCATCAATTTCATACTCACCTTCGTTTGTCCGTCTATTGCTCTAAGGGTGGACGATACACCACCAATCGTTCATTCAATACAGCCCAGATTGCATCATCAATCTCACGGTGAGTGATCCAGAGCAGTGCTGGATACTTGTCTAGATCAACATCTTCAAAGCGTTCAAATTTATGAATATTAGCAGGCAATGGGGTTGGCCGTGTCCACCACTCTTTTGAACCACACTCTTGCACCAATGCAATCGGCTCTTCATTGACCACATGCGCTGAAACACGAGTAATATTGAGTTTGGGTGCTTCCACTTTCCAACCCAGTTCACGACCCAAAATATCGACGGGAATGGTTTTCCCGACATCAGAGGCCGTAGTCACCACCGCAACCGCGCCCAATAGATCCGCCAATTGCTGTGCGTATGCATTCGCGCCACCGACATGACCGGATAACACTGGAATCACAAATTGAGCGGCATCATCCACCACCAAAATACCGGGATCTTCATCTTTGGATTTGAGATGCGGTGCAATCAAACGCACCACAGCGCCCAGTGAAACAAAAAAAACAATTTGGTCATAATCGTTAAAAAAACCGGCCATTTGTGCCCGCAGTGCGCCTTCATAAGCATTCACTTTATTGGGCACACCCAACATCAAGTCAGCAAATTTGGCTGCGATAACAATTTCAGTTTCGGGCATTTTTTCTGCCATAGAGGCGACTTGTTTAACGCCGTGCTTGGTAATGGCCACAAGCGCCACACGCGGCTTTTGTATATTATTCATTTTTTACGACAACCTCGTATTATTTCACCGCGTTGGCGATTGGGATTTTTAATTAACATCAAAGAAAGATAATTGACCTTTTCACCTTGCAATGAGGCAACATCATTCACCACTCGTTCATACGGCGAACCCGCCTTTTCTATAAAACAACTGTGCTCTAACAGTTGACGCTTCGCCAACAGGTCAATAATGTCATCAAGCAGAGGTTTCACCTTGAGCAGAATCAGAGTATCAAACTCATCCAGCATATGGTTAATCACTTTGAGACCATAACCTGCTGGAATAATCGCGACAGTATCATCCACCTCGGCCAGTGGCATTTGTACCCGTGCGGCAGCGGCATTAAATGATGGCACGCCCGCAACCACTTCAATTTCAATACTTTCATCCAGCCCTGTCACGGTGCGAGCCAAGTGACCAAAGGTTGAATAGGTCGAGGCATCCCCTTCCACGAGAAACAGCACATCTTGACCGGCCTGTAATTTTTCCAGCACGGTCGATGCGGCGCGTAGCCAATACTTGGCTAAAATTGAAGCGTCATGCGTCATCGGAAATATCAGTGACATCTGTTGCTCTGGCAAAACCAGCCCGGCACGCAGTGCAATATCCAGTGCATAACTATCACTATGGGCATTACGAATCGGGTAGCTCCAGATTTTATCACTCTGCAACAACTCCCAGGCACGGCGCGTAATCAGGCCTGGGTTGCCTGGCCCCAAAGAGACACCGTATAAAGTACCCTGATTCATTAACTTTCACCTCGCTGCGCGCAGACAATCCACACAGGATTTTCTGCTTGCATACGGTGCATGTGCAGAATAGGCTGGCTTCGGCTGGCTTGCAGTTGGGTGACATCCCACTTTGCATTTAATGCTTTCAGTGTTTGTGTCGCCAGCGCCAGATTTTCCAATGTAACAAAATTCATCACCAGCGCTCCTTGTGGCTTCATGCGCGACAAACAGAGCTTGATTAACTCCGCCAGTTCACCGCCAGACCCTCCAAAAAATACCGCATCAGGATCCGGCCAGTCATCCAACAAATCAGGCGCTTTTCCGTGTTGAACTCGATAGTTAGTCACCGCCATTTGCTGACGATTTTTCTGCGCGATGATGAAATCTGCTGCATTTTTTTCAATGGCATAAACATAACCTTGACGACATAAACGCGCTGCCTCCAGCCCCACCGAACCCGAACCCGCACCAATATCCCAAACAACACTATCAATACGCAGTTGCAGGCGCGCCAGTGACACCGCTCGCACTTCGCGCTTAGTGATTAACCCTTTGTCCGGTTTACGCTGGGAAAATGACTCATCAGCCAAACCAAACAGAGTGGTCGGCTGTGACGTGTGGCGTTGCAATATAACGATATTGGGATGGGCAAACGAATGTGTTGCCGCATCACTCAGCGACAAATCACGAATGATATTTTCATCATCCGTTAACAAAGCCTCAGCGACCGACAGTTTAAATGCCTCACCCAGACCGGCGCTGACCAACATTCGGGCAATGCGATCTGGTGAGTTTTCAGGGCTGGTAAATATCGCAACCAAATCGCTGGAGCGTACTGTTTTCAAAACAGTATAAAGGCCGTGTTCAGGCCCAAAATCAACACTCCATTCTCCCGCATCTTTGCTATGAACAGAGCAAATTGCCGCCTCCTGCCAAGCCAGACCTAAACGGGAAAACGCCAGTTGCAGTGTCGAGACATTAGGTATAATTTCACAAAGCTCGTTACCCAGTTTATTGATCAGGTAACGACCAATGCCGTGGCACATCGGATCACCTGTCGCCAGCACCACAACGCTCAAACCTGCCGCGTGTGCATCACGAGCCCATTGCGGCACTTTGGATAAACCATCAGCGATATCGTGTTGCTGTGCGGTTTGGCTAAACTCATTTTTAAATAGTAACAGTGTACGACGCGCACCAATGACAACATCAGCCTGACGAATGCGCTGAAGTGCTTCAACGCAAAGCCCCAGAGCGCCACTATCCAACACGCCTATAATAGAGACAGGAATAGAAGTTGTTTTCATTATTTTTATTTCTGGGAGTGAAGTTGCATAAAAAAGACCTTAAAAATACGGGTATGTATGGTAATCCAGAAATTGGTACTGGCTTTAATTTTTTTCCGCAATATCCATGATCGACTTATCGGAAAAACGACCGTGTTTCAGGCCATCAAGTCCATTCATTACGTGGATAACTGTCGTTTGTGATGCCATGTCTTGATTTATCAAATCACGAAAGTATTCACTTTGTGTGGCATATAGGCACATATCACCTGCACGACTGTTTACAAGTTTACGCAACTCGTCAGTCAGTGATAAATTTAAGCTGTTTACCATTATATTTGCCTCCAAAATAGAAAACGGTTAGCCTGACGTGTACCACTCATGATAATAAACATCAATATTCGCCACATTGCATCTAAAGCAATAAGTACCACGCTTGGTGTCAAAATAATAGGATCAGTTTATGGCTGAACGATTACACCTAAGTATTTTCGTGAGCCTCTGGCAAACTAACCACTGATTAAAACTCACTCAACAATCACATAATAAGTACCGCGCCCAGTGCCTTTTGCTTCAATAAGATTGAGCTTAACCAGCTTATCAAAATCTATCTTTCTGGATGCCAGGCTGCGTGAGGATATACTTCCATATTCACGCTGAACTATGCTCCCATGGGCTTCAATATAACCCAATATCTGCTGGTGATTAATGGGTGAATAATTACGCATTAACGATGAAATATTTCTGCCAAAATAGTAGGATCAATTTTTCCAATATTAGCCTTAATGAAGGCTAGTGAATTCGCGCGACAAACCTCTAACACCTCTAATCTCTGGCGAATTAGCCTCAAATTAGCCTCAAATTAGCCTCAAATTAGCCTCAAATTAGCCGCTACTAACGAACCATCTACCACTCAAGCAATGAACTTCAATTAATACATAATCTTAGCAGAAAATGATGGGGTTTGTGATTCATTTATGTGGCAAAGTAGTTTATTTTATACTCCGACGAGGTGTAACCAGTCTACGAAAGTTAATAGTGGATTTCAAAGTTAACCTTCACAAATAATTCACCATAAATAAAACAAGGTACATTCTGAGGTAATGCTTTCTACTTTATCCGAGATGCTCGAAAATATGCCTACCGAGTAATTAATTTCCAACTAACTCTCGTACTTCATTTAAGCAAACTGTTGGGATACTACTACCCTCACGGAGAGCCAAACTAGATAACGCACGCAAATACTCCTCGGGTTCATCACTATCTATACTTTTGAACATTGCGTACTTTGTTAAATGCAAAGCAGTAAAACGGGAAAGCCCAAGAGCCATTAAATTGAGAGAAGTCTTATCTGACGCTCCAAATTCCAAATAAATATGGTAGGGTTCCATCTTGCAATCTTGAGGAGCAATATTTTTTTCTTCAAATACCAACTTTAATACATCATTATAGGCCGAGAAATATTTCTCCAATTTAAAGCGTATATCATGTTCAATAATTTTGAGCACACCTCTTATAATTGGTGACACATCTTTATTAGGTTCACTACTCTGGATATAACTGACCCGATTTGAGAGTAGTTTTTTTAGGCTTGTGCCTTTTACCCATTCATAGGCTATATATGACAACAATGGGACATAGTTATTGTGAATATTCCACTCAAACGATTCAGAAATCACGTTTAGTATTAATTCAAACCTTGATTTCGCCCCCGCTTTGAAAGGGTGTAATGGAGCCATTTCTAGCAAAAATACTTCTCCAACAAGCCTTTTATATATCTCCTCCAGATGGTCAGGCCTTAGTGACTTATTCATCTCAAGTATCGAATATGGAAGTGAAATATTGAGACTCTCACAATGTTTAAGGGTTTTATCTAAATTAACAAGGTTGCTTTCCAAGCCATATTTTTCAATAAGTGCATCACGGCCGCTCTCAGATAACTCGTGATAAATACGACTAAAAGCCACTTCAGCATTTTCTATTTCAGAAGCTTTCTTGATTCTACCTTCTAGCAAATCATCTAAAGATGAACCACCATCCTTCATTACAAGGTCAATTGCAGAACAAATTTCTTCTAATTGTTCTCCTTGGTATATAGGCTCTTCCCACTCCATTGGGTTTATACACCAGATATTCCCATGAAACTCTTTCAATAGACGGCCTGCGCGACCAGAAAGATTGAGGAAATCTGGCCTAGACATAGGCTTATCACCGGACTTTGGGTTATCAATTAATATATTCTTTGCAGGCAAATTCACACCTTGCAAAAGTGTGCTTGTACAACAAATATACTTTATTTTTTCATCTTTAAATAACGCCTCAACACCACTTCGAACTATTGACGGCATATATCCATAATGGAATGCAACACCTTTTTTTAGACAGGCTATAAGTGGATACTCTGGGTGTATTTCTGTTTTAATAAATTCAATAAAGGACTCAATATCATCATCTAGTATATTTTCTTCTAGATTCTCTGATAGTGATTTTGCTATTTTCTCCGTATCTCCTGGGTCATTCGCGAAAACTATCGTTGCCTCATTATCGCGAGTCAATGAAATTGCTATCTCTGATTTTAGTTGAGTCTTAGATCCTCTATATTTAAAATCAAGCTCCCGCTCTCCAAGATCTACGACTTTCTCCCTGCCAACCAAGCTAAATTTTGCCCTTTTTGTGTTGCCTTTGACTTTCTCGACCAAAATAATATTTTGTGCCACAGGAGAAACACGCTCTATTAGACTCTCTGTCTTTGTCATACCTCCCATTCCAAATAATTCAACAAAATAGTCCGGATTACTTATCAATGGGCTTGCGAATAATACAGGAATATTAGGGAATTTAGTCAATATAGCATCAACGGAATTCTGAAGAATAATCCCGCGTTTCCTTTTTTGAATTTCATGCGCCTCGTCTATAATTAAGGATGTAACCCATAATCCAGGTTCGTCACTATATAATAGGCTACTCAATCTCTCCTGAGTTAGAACATAAATAATGCCTTTTGACACATTTTCTTTTGTTATGGGAAATGGTGCTGTTCTAATAACAACACCGTTTAGGTTCACTTTTCTTAGAGACTCCCTAATACGCTGTGTAACTTCACTAATGAGTGCTCTTGTAGGCACAATATAAATGATACTTTCCTTGTCACCACTCATTATCCTCTTCCGTAGGGCTAAATTTAGCACATATGATTTCCCAGCAGATGTCGGTGCTGAGACGCTTACAAACTTACCCTCAGTCATAGCGTGGTAAAGCAAATATTGAAAATCAGTCAGTAATTCATTATCACCAAACCCTTGCTCTACGGTATTCTCTGCCTCTCTGGCTATCTTCTCTAAAGAAACACCAATGGGCGAACCAATTAAATCGCCCTTCAGATACCTTTCCCGCAATAATTTTCTCCCTGGAAAATTACCCAATCTAGACAACAACATATCTGAGGCCTTTAACAGTAGGATATCTGATGTTTTTTTTATTTCTATCAATCTAGTGATAATTTCGTAAGAACGAGATTTATCAAAATATTCATCTGATACTGAGAGTAGTGAAGCATATCCAACCAATCTTTGAACATCATTGTCACTTAATCGCTTAATTTCATTTACAGCATTGCCTGGAAGCTGTTCTTCCATGTCATTTAAAACCAGTTTTTCGTATACAGAATCAAACTCTTCCATGGTATAGGGAGCCACCCTTAGTTAATCTAATGCCTTATTAAAGGCATCCCGAAATTGTTGAACGCTTACAAACGGCATAAAAAAGAAATCAAACTTTAAATATTTTTTTTCAAAACTATCGAACCTATTATTCAACAGCTTGACTACACGTGGCATATCATTTTTATAAATCTTCCTAAATGCAGACTCTATATCTTCAGACCCTTCTTTCATTAATTTCTTATACTCTTTACAGTTATACCCAATTAAACAAGCATGATTCATCCTGACTTCATAGCTAGGCTCCCCACGTATAATTAATTTTTTAATCTCATTTTTGATAGTTTCATCTGCGTATTTAAAATGCTTTGTCACCATTAAGAACTCATGTTTATACATTCCATCGTCATGAAAGCTAGATATGCTTTTAAACGCAGATCCAAGAGCACCGCTAAGACTTTGATGAATTTTTGCCTCACCAAAATAAATATCAGCAACCCCATCATCTTCACACCATTTCATGTGAATGCCATCTGAGCCATTAACTTCTTTTTTTTGATTAGTTTTTAGTTCCATTTTTGAAACAACTTGAGGAGCATCTAATATTGATTCTATTAGAAAATATAGGAGAATTTCTCCTGCCTCACCCGTTTGATCTGGATCACCCTCTGTTGCTTCAGGGTGAACAAACAGCTCCCTTGCTTGTTTAGTTAATCGTGTTGCTTGACTAGGAGTTAACAGCTCATTCCTGTGTCTAGATGAAATGCAGTAATGAATAATATAGTCATATAATGTTTCTGCTAACGCACTAAGCATTGGCTGGCCATTACCATCAAACTTTAGGTAATGGAATCTTATAAGTGTTTTGACGCCATCAATTTTTTGATCATGGTCAATATGATCTATACATTGCTTATAATCTATTTTATCTACAGATATAAGCCTATTTATTCTAGTAATAGCATCATTCATTGTTAAAAATTTCCAAAAACTATAAAACTGAAATAGACAGTTATACCTAAGATTAAAAATAAAAACACCAACGCCCGCAATCCAACCTCATCCATATCAGTAAATCTTCTACCCTGCTTTTCATATTCACCCTGGCCATATTTGAATGAGCAATAGATCACTCCATGAGATTTTAGTGCTTGCACCAATCGTTGAAAAACATCGGGTAACTCTTTCGCAGGAACATGCAATAGTGAAGCACAAGCCCAGATGCTATCAAACTGATTTTGATATTGGATTTCTTGCAGACGTTGCACTGAGACGGGTTGCCCGATCTCTTTTTCAGCAAGAGCGGCGATTTTAGCTGAGGCATCAAAGGTGGTAACGTTGTAGCCCTGTTCGATGAACTGTTTTGCATCACGGCCACAACCTGCATCCAGAATGTGTGCTTGCTTTGGCAGCAACGATAAAAATTGTTGGTAGAGTAACTGCATATCGACCAAGCGGGTCGATTCGACAAAGGCAGCGGCGTTATCATCGTAGTAACTCGTACCTTTCACCATATTCAAACCTTACAACAATCCGTGTGTTATGTGACATAGGCCATATTATATAGCTAAAATTCATCTGACAAAGTCAGATTTTAAAAATTACTCACTAACGAATGAATCAGCGCCCCATCGGCGTTATGATCTATCTATTCATAATGATGTGTATCTGGGAGGATGAATGGCAGTTCGGCAAGTTTTACGCATGGGTCACCCGACATTGCGACAGGTTGCTCAACCCGTCGCAAAGTTTAATACCCCTGAAATAGAGGTTCTAATCGAAGATATGTTTGAAACGATGAATGTTATGAAGGGCGTTGGGATAGCTGCACCACAAATCGGTGAAAGCCTACGTATCATAATTTTTGGTTTTGATCATAACCCCCGTTATCCCGATGCTGAATCCATTCCGATGACGGTACTGATTAACCCTTCCATAGAAGCGCTGGATGATGAGATGGAAGAAGGCTGGGAAGGATGCCTCAGTGTGCCCGGTTTAAGAGGTGCTGTACCGCGCTATAAAAAAATTCGTTATTCAGGAGTCGATCAAACAGGTGTCGCGATTGATCGTATTGCTGAGGGCTTTCATGCCCGAGTTGTACAGCATGAGGTGGATCATCTGGATGGGGTTCTCTACCCCAGCCGAATTCGTGACATGAAAAAGTTTGGTTTTATCGAAGAGATCATGGCTGATGAAGAAAATCGCTCGTCGTATCGTTAGTGTTTTTGTTGCAAATACATCAGTAATAGACGATATTATTCATATAGGACAATAATATCTAAAAGAGGCATGCTATGGTTGCTTTAAAAAACTCGACTACAGATAAGCTGCAAGTTCTCTCCAAAGCTCTTTTAAATGCAGGAAAAGAGCTGGGAGTATCCCAGTCAATACTGGGAAAAATCATTGGCAAAGATCGAACTTCTATTCACCGTGGCATTGAACCTTCAAGCAAATCTGGAGAGCTGGCGCTGCTGTTTATCCGCTGCTATCGCGGCCTTTATGTGCTCATAGGAGGTAAAGCCTGTGATATGAAACATTGGATGCATACCGAAAATCGCCACACGGGCGGTGTACCTGCTGAGCAGATTCAAACTGTGCAAGGCCTTAATCATGTGCTTGAGTATCTGGATGCGATGCGCGGTAAAATCTAATGAGCATATGGGATGACTGCAAGAGCCTCATCTCTCCACAACACCTCAATGGGCAACTGATTCGTGTTGTTGAAAGCCAAGAACAAGTAGCAACCAATGGACTGGTCGATAATTTTGAAGAGCAAGATTTGCTAGAAGAGATGCTGGAGCAAACCAAACCCCTGCGCGTGCCAGGAACGGAAAATATTCACTGGTTACTTGCCACCCCTTTTCGTTACCCACCACTACCCCATGGATCTCGGTTTGGCTCACGCTTCGAACGCAGCCTGTTTTATGGTTCATTAACGCTACCGACTGCTCTGGCTGAAACAGGTTATTACCGCCTTCTATTTTGGCGTGGCATGCGAACTCCTCCCCCTGGAAAACTTCTCACACAACACACGGTATTTGCTGCAAACTACAAAACAGAGCAGGGTGCGAAATTACATGAAGCACCTTTTAATAATTATGAAAATCTGCTGACTCACCGATCAAATTATCTTGCGACTCAACAATTAGGCGCAGCAATGCGAGAAGCAAATATTCATGCCTTTGAATTTACTTCCGCTCGCGCTCAAAATAAAGGTATAAATATTGCGCTATTTTCCGCAGAAGCCCTAACTTCAACACGCCCTGTTAATCCACAGCTATGGTTATGTGAAACAGGCGCTAAGCAGGTCAGTTTTTACAGAAACTTCCACAATAAAACATACACATTTTCACTGCAAAACTACCTTTTTAAAGAGAGTTTCCCAGAACCTGCGGTATAAGAAACCTCCACTGAAACGCCCCCATCACATGATGTGATGAGGGGGTTTATTTACGACCAGCTATTCAAATGTAACCATCTCCTTTCCCCAATTAGGGAGACCAGAGATGATATACCAACCGTCAGTCAAGTCCCATGCACCGACTTTGATTGGACCTTGAAATCCAGAAAGGGCTGATTTCTTCACGCTGACTTCAATAACTGATGAGCTACGCTCATAAACAACCATTGAACCATCGCCCGAACCCCAACTCCAACTATCATCATTGGTGGTGGATTTATAAAGCCAGTTGTTTTCAATGAGATAATCAACGCCTGTATCGTACCAGTTTCCATCCTGATAACCCGTTGCCGCATTATTATCAACATTGATGTGGAACTGTGTATTGGCTCCAATATCACTGCCTTCTAACAAGAAGTATAACGTATCAGCATCGCTGGCTATTTTTAAACTACGCAGATTTTGTTTATTACTGCTTGTCGCCGCTGGGGGAATATTTTCCCAGTCTGAAACCTGGCCATCAACCGTAATCGAAGCCCCTTCAGACAAAACAACATAAACCGCTCTTTTCTTGGTCACTGTATTACCAAGCTTATCTGTTGCCTGATAGGTTAGAGTATATTTACCTGTTTTGTTGGTATCAACGGAATCTTTGCTTTTGACAGTTTCAATAGAGTCACCATCAATTGTAACTGTCGCACCTGGATCAGTAAAAGTGCTACCCGTAACAACAGTCATTGGGTTGGCACCATTTAACTTCATTGACAGTGGAATCTGGGCGCTATCAAGTGAGAAGGTCGCCATTGCTTCACCCCACTCAGGAATGCCTGAAATAATCGCCCAGTCACTTGTCATGTCCCACGCAGCGACTTTGATAGTGCGACCTGGCGCTATCATTTCAGCGCCATCACCAAAAATAGCTGATTTTTTAACACTCATTTCAACCACAGATGCACTTTTGACATACTCAACTGCAGAGACATCACCTGAGCCCCAGCTCCAGCTACCATCATTGGCGGTGGATTTATAGAGCCAGTAACCTTCAATGAGGTAATCAACCCCTGTGCCTTCCCAGTTTCCATTCTGATAGCCCGTTTCCGTATTATTATCAGCATTGATGTGGAACTGTGTATTGGCTCCAATATCACTGCCTTCTAACAAGAAGTACAACGTATCAGCATCGCTGATTACTTTTAAACTGCGCAGGTTTTGTTTATTGCTGCTTGTCGCCACTGGAGAAATATCTTTCCAGTCTGAAACTTCACCGTCAATAGTGATCTGGGTATTACTCCCTGCCTTACACTCTCCTTCATACAAAAATGTAGCACTGTCATCTTTGTCAAGCATACACATATTTGAGTATGTTGTAGGAATTGAGTCGCAAGGTGTGGTGACACACTGAACTTCCTTCAGACCACATACGGGAGCGTACTCGGTGGTACATACTGACGGCTCTTCTACGGTAACGGTAACATTAACCTCCGCTGTAGAACTGCCTCCCTTGCCATCCTTAACATTGTAGGTAAAAGTGTCTTTTCCAGTGAATTTAGCGTTCGGCGTGTAAACCAGGCTGCCACCACTTTGGGTCACTTTACCTTTTGAGCCTTGAGTAAATGACTGAATGCTCAAGTTATCGCCATCAAGATCGCTGTCATTCTCTAACACATCTATCGTAACTACCGTGTCCTGAGGTGTTGTCACACTGTCATTTTCGGCTACTGGAGGTTTGTTAACAACAACTGGTGCTGACTTTTTAACTGTTACATCAACCTTACCGGCACTACTACCACCCTTGCCATCACTGACGGTATAGCTGAAGCTGTCGCTACCACTAAAGCCTGCTTTAGGTGTGTAGGTGAATGTGCCATCACCATTATTAACAACGGTGCCGCCCTCGACTGAAGTGCTGTCTGCACCACTGACACTAAGTGTATCACCATCAGCGTCCGTATCATTGGCTAAAACATTGCCTGTTGTCACGGCAGTATCTTCATCGGTGCTGGCACTATCATTGACTGTTACAGGGGCTTTGTTGGCGTTGCTGACTGTAATTGTCACCGTGCCCGTGGCTTCTCCACCCTTGCCATCACTGACAGTATAGCTGAAGCTATCGCTACCACTAAAGCCTGTTTTAGGTGTGTAGGTGAATGTGCCGTCACCATTATTAACAACGGTGCCGCCTTCGACTGAAGTGCTGTCTGCACTACTGACACTAAGTGCATCACCATCAGCATCCGTGTCATTGGCTAAAACATTGCCTGTTGTCACGGCAGTATCTTCATCGGTGCTGGCACTATCATTGACTGCTGCAGGTATTTTATTTGCCACAGAATTAACTACAATATCAACGGTTCCTTGAGCTTCTCCGCCGTTATCATCACTGACAGTATAGTTGAAACTATCGCTGCCACTGAAACCAACTTTTGGGGTGTAAGTGAAGGTGCCGTTTCCATTATCGACCACTGTGCCGCCTTCAATTGACATGCTATCCGCGCTTTTTATGCTTAAGGTATCTCCGTCGGCATCGGTATCATTGGCTAAAACATCGCCTGTTGTCACAGCCGTATCTTGATCTGTGGTAGCACTGTCACTGACGGCAACAGGTGCTTTATTCTGAGTTTCCAGTTCAATCAGGTAAGCAGCACCTGCTGTTTTTTGATTTCGATCAGAGCCTGCATCTGCACGCATCGCTCCAGCTATGATAAAACTTTCACTATCATCAACTGATACGCTGAGACCAAACTTGCTGTCCGCTTGACCAT